>NZ_LMLN01000004.1:251490-251941 GCF_001421915.1 Sphingomonas sp. Leaf62
CCTGGCAGCAACGGCCGCTCGATCCGGTCTATCCGCTCGTCTTCTTCGACGCCTTGCGGGTGAAGATCCGCGACGAGGGCATGGTGCGCAACAAAGCCATCCACATCGCGCTGGGCGTCCGTGCCGATGGCGCCAAGGAGGTGCTGGGCCTGTGGCTCGAACAGAACGAGGGTGCGAAGTTCTGGCTCAGGGTCATGAACGAGCTCAGGAACCGCGGCACCGAGGATATCCTGCTCGCCGTCGTCGACGGCCTGAAGGGTTTTCCCGAGGCGATCACCGCGGTGTTTCCCGACGCGATCGTCCAGACGTGCATCGTCCACCTGCTGCGAAACTCGATGGACTTCGTCTCGTGGAAGGACCGCAAGGGTCTGGCGACGGCGCTGAAGGAAGTCTACCGCGCGCCCAGCGCCGAGGCGGCCGAGCAGGCACTGACGGTCTTCGAGGCCGGTCC
>NZ_LMLN01000005.1:0-6577 GCF_001421915.1 Sphingomonas sp. Leaf62
CAGAGGGGGTTGCGGATGTCTGGTCCTGGGTCTGCGCTGCCGCAGCGCTGGCAGCTCCCGACCAGACCCGTACATTCTCGCATCAGGCTTTTACGGCCGTTTGCGACAAAAGCAGCCTTTCGGGTTCCACCTTGCGGCGCCGCGACGACGTGGAAGGCGCGTCGCGCAACCGCCTCAGGGGGCGATCCTGAAGATCGTCCCAAGCCGGAGGATCGGTCCTCCGGCCATTTTCGGACCAAACTCGAAGACGGGGCCCGCGGATCGTGGATCAGGTGGGATGCGCTCGTTGGCGGATTGGCCGGATGCCCGCTCCGGCGCACATCGATCGCCAGCACCTCGACGTCCAGCCGTCGCAGACCGTCGATCTCGACGTCCGTCAGCCTGGATGTTGCGTTGCCCCAGTGGTCCGGAGCGAGCTGCACCACGCGGATGCGTTCTGGCAGAAACTCGGTCCCTAGCGCATCGCAGACGTCGACGGTGCCGGGCAGGCTGGTTCGCGGATGCGGCTGGACGGCGCTTACGTAGCAAATCCGTCAGAAATCCGACGAGGCGGTCGCGCACGCATCGTTGATCTTTTCGTGGAACTACGCTCGCGTCTCGCCGGTCTCGTGCGGCGACGTGAGCCGACCCGCCAGGCACTACTCGCACGAGAGCGCCCTCGGCCTGAGCGGACCACGCGTCGGCACGCCCCACTGAGGCGACGGTCAGCGAAAATGCGGCCGATCAGCTGCTCTTGCCGGCGTTGGGCATTCCGCACACCAGCAGTATCCGTTCAAGATGCGTCCGCCCGCGCGTCGCCTGCTCCATGCACCGGTCTCCCTGGTTCCCCGTCCCGGGACCGCGGCTATCGCACGCGTGCCAGACGATGCCCGTCGGGAACGCCGGCACCCAGCGCCAAGGCCTTGGGGGCACGCGCTTCGTCCCGCCGCACGCCGATGCCTCTCCTCGTCGCTGCGAAGAATCCCGACCTGCCGGGCTGTTCACGTGGCCGTAAGGCTTGGCGGACCCCCCGTCATTGTCTCCACCATCTGGTGGATTACGCCGTCTTCGGCGCCGGATATCTCCGAGCCCGGAAACGCGGCCCGGCCATCGTCGATGCCGACCGCTCGAGAACGATGCACAGCCCGGGGGGACTATCGTGAGCCGTAGCAAATCATCGAGTAACCGCCGCGCCGCTGGCCTGACGGCGGCGACGGTCGGCGCAGGGCTGCTGGTCGTTGGGGGAGAAGCGCACGCGCAATCCTGCGCACAGCAGCCGGACGGAAGCTATCTCTGTTCGGGCGCGATCACGACGTTCCAGTTCTTCCAAGCCCCGGCGAGCGGCACCAACATCGTGCGCACGAGCGCGAACACCACGATCGATGTCGCGGACAACGACGCGATCCTGGCACGCGGGCCAACGACGATCGAGGATCGCAATGCGGCGCGCATCTCCGGCGCGGCCAACGGCATCACCCTGCAAAGCTTCGGCGCGGGCGACCTGTCGATCGCGAGCAACGGGACGATCACGGGCAGGGGGCAGCGCAACGGAGGCGGCTACGGCATCCGCATCGCCACCAGCGCGCAGGCGTCGGGCGGCATCACGGTCGACATCGCGCGCGGCGGTCTGGTCAGCGGCACGAACGGCGCGATTAGCGTGCTGGGCGGGGGGACCGCACCGGTCACCATTCTCCTGAATGGTGATGCGACGCGCACCCAGGCGGCCGGCACCGGTCTGCCCGCGGTGGTGGAGGCTCGGTCGGGGGGCGGGGAACCTGTGTCGGTCACGATCAACGGCAACGTCACCGATCAGGCGGGCTCGCTCGCCTACGGCGTATCGGCCGAGTCGACTTCCGGCGATCCCGTGAGGGGGAACATCACGGTGGCCGTGGATGGCACGATCCGGGCCGCGGGCGGGATCAGCGTCAACGGCACGGGCACCGTGCGCGTCAATGTCAACGGCCGCGTGACGGCGACGGACAGCAGCCAGTCGGGCATCGCGGCGCGCGTGGGTATCGGCAGCGGCAGCGGCACCACACCCGCGAGCCGGCGTGGGGAGATCGTCATCGGCAGCACGGGCGTCGTCGAGGGCGGGGTTTTTCTGGATAGCGAGCAGGCCGCCGCCACCGCCCGCACCACGGGCAATTTCGTCACCAACGCGGGCACGGTGACGGGCGGGATCCGGACCGTCGGGGGCACCACCCGGGTCGCCAACACCGGCACCGTCACCGCCGACCCGGCGACCCGCACCGCGATCGAGGTATCGCAGCCGGGCAGCGCGATTGAGTTGTCCGGCGGATCGGTGACCGGCGCCGTCAACTTCGACGGCGGGATGACCGTGCTCTGGAACGGCGGGACGCTGTCGGGAACGCTGGACAACGTCTATTCCAACGGCGCCGATCCAACCACCGTCACCATCGCGGGCCGGACCGAGGCGCAGACCGCGACGCTGACACGGCTGCGCGGCGTCTATACCGACGTCCTGAACCTCAGCGGCACGACGCTCCGTGCCAGTTTCCAGGGCGGCAACAACATCGTGTTCGATCCCGTAAAGGGCACCAACCTGGGCGATTGGGGCAGGATCAACCTGACCGACAATGCCCGCTGGATCGTGACCGGCAACACCCGGAGCGACGCGCAGATCAACGTCGACCGCACCTCGACCCTCGTCGCCGCTGCGGACGCCACGCTGGGCACCGGCACCAACCACGTGCTGAACAACGCCGGTACGCTCGACCTCACTGGCGTCGCCGGACAGGCACGGCGCGTCACCGTGTTCGGCAGCTACAACCAGGCGGCGACCGGCAACCTGATCGTCGGCGTCACCCCGACCCAGATCGACGTACTGACCATCACCAAGGCGTCGCTGCTGGCAGGCACGGTGACATTCGCCTGGGCGCCGGGCACCTACACTGCGGGTAGCCGGCCGTTCATCATCGGCCAGGGATCGACCGGCACCCCGTTGCTGAGCGGCACGTTCGGCACCGTAGCGGCGGCGACCGGTACGACCGCGCCCACCGGGTTCGACATCAGCGTCGCCTACACCGAACGCGATGCCAGTCTGGTGCTCGGCGCCTCAACACCCGCGCCTACTCCGACGCCTACTCCGACGCCGACGCCGACGCCAACCCCGACACCGACACCGACACCGACACCGACACCGACCCCTACCCCTACCCCTACCCCTACCCCGCCACCGGCGCCCACACCCACGCCGGTCGTGGCACCGCGCGATGCCCGGCTGTTCAGCACGCAGATGATGGCCGTGGCGGCGTTGGGCGAGCAGCGGACGATTGACCTGTTGCAGCGCACGCAGGCCGATGGCGGCGGCAACGGCTTCTACAACTTTGCCGTGTCGGGCGAGCAGCGCTATCGCATGTGGATGGAACTGGCCGGCAACGCGCGCGACATCGATCGGTCCGGCGACCGCCCGGGCACGCGGTCGAGCGCGTTCGGCGGGCAGATCGGGCTGGATGCCGAGGTCCGGGATGGCGGCCGTATCGGCATCGCTGGCGGCTATGACCGCACCTCGCTGCATGACGATCTGGGCAGCCGCGGCACCGGGGACGTGGCGCGGATCGGTTTCTATGCATCGCAGACGGTCGGCAGGATCGGTCTGTCGGCGATGGTCGGCTACGCCCATGCGTGGCAGGAAAGCCGGCGCGAGACCGGGATCGGCCGCGCCGTCGCCCGCTACGGGATCGGCACCGTGACCGTCGGCGCGCAGGCGAGCGCCGCCCTCGCCATTGCGGGGACGACGGTGACACCGGCGCTGGGGGTGGTGGCGTCGCGCTTCGGCGCGGACCTGGCCGAAGACGGTTCGGTCCCGGCGGCCTTCGCCGTCCGCGGCCGCATCGGCGATCGAACCTATGTCTCGCCGTTCGCCAATATCGGCCTGTCGCGCGTCATCGACGGCGGCCGCGGCACCAGCCTCGTTCCCGACGTGTCGTTCGGCTATCGCCGCAGCGACGCCGCGGCGGGGCCGGGCGTCAGGCTGGCGGCGGCGGACGGCACGGCGTTCGCCGGCAATCGCGCGGACCTGTCCCGCGACACGCTGTCGGCCGGGGCGGGATTGACCCTGCATCGTGGCGGTTGGACGGGCTATGCGCGGTATCGTGGCCAGTTCGCCGACCGCTGGACCGACAACAGCGGGACGCTGGGGATCAGGTTGGCGTTCTGAAGGAGGCGGGTGTCATGTCGAGGATCATCACGGTCGCAGCCATCGTGCTGGTCGCGCCGGCGGCGGCGCAGCTTGCCCCCGGCGTGCGAATGCCGCCCGGCATCGGGGCCGCCTACGGGCAACTCGGAAAGGCAATGATGGCGCACGACGCCGCAGGGGTCCGAACGGTCTGGGCCGACGATTTCGTCGTCAATGCGCCCGATAATGCGGTGCTGAACCGCGAGCAGGTGATCGCGGTGATGGAGCGCGACTTCCTCGACTACAAGGATTTCCGCAAGCACATCACTTTCGTCGGCGAGAAGCCGGAGGTGACCGTGGTGATGGGTTACGACACGATGGTGCCGGTGAAGGGGCCGGGCGCGGGCCGGCATGTGATGCGGCCGTTCACCGATATCTGGGCGCGGCGTGACAGTCGCTGGCGTCTGATCGCGCGACAGGCGACGATCGCCGCGGCAAGGTAACGGCTCCGGGCCGAGTCGGCATCCCCCGCAGCCTCGTACGGCAGCGTCGGGGAAGGGAATCGGACGCCGGCGGCAGGACCGCCGGATGTGTGCAACAGGCCGGGTCGTATATCGCACCGGCGGATCGAGAGCGCGGGGGTATGGATCGCAGGACGTTCTCCGACCTCGTGTCCGCCGTCTACGACGGCGCGATCGACCACGCCTTATGGCCCGAAACGCTCGGCCGGATTTGCCGGACGCTGGGTTTCCGCAAGGGAACGGTGGATCTCAATCGCCTGCCGGGGATGACCAACATCTTCAACTTCCACCATGGCATCGACGACCGCCAGGCCGCGACCATGATCAGTCACTATTACGGCATGCCGGAGGTCTGGGGCGGACTGGACGCGATAACGACGCGCCCGATCGACCGGCCTTGGGTCGTCAGCCATATCATCACGCAGGACGCCTTGATGCGGACGTCCTATTATCGGAACTGGGTGGGGCCGATGGGTCTGGTCGACGGAGCCGCGATCGTGCTGGCCCGCGATGCCAGCCTGTTCGGCAGCATCCGCCTCGCCACGGACGCCACCCGGGGGTTCGTCGACGATCATCTGGTCGATGCGCTGGCGTCGTTGCTGCCGCATTGCCAGCGCGCCGCCCGCATCAACGGACTGCTCGATGCCGCCAACGCGAAAGCCCGCAATTTCGAGGCCGTCGTGAATTCCATGTCGCTGCCCATCCTCTTGGTTTCGGCGAACGGCGCGATCGTCCATGCCAACGGTCCCGCGCGCGAGCTGCTGGAGGAAGGGGCGATCCTCGCCGCGCGCTTCGATCGGCTCTCGTCGCCCGTGCCCGGGCTGCACCACGCGATCGGAAAGATGATCGACCGGGCGATCGAGAACGAGACCGACATCCCCGGAAGCGGCATCGGCCTATCCGTGCGGGTGCCGAACCGTGGCTCCCGCACCCTCCATCTGCTGCCGCTCGCCCATGGCGCCTTGCGGGTCAGGCTTGCCGGTGATGCGGTAGTGGCCATCTTCATCTCGAACGCGCCGATCGAACAGAATCTTGCGCAAGATGTGCTGCAATCGATGTTCGAGCTTACTAAAGCCGAACTGGCGGTCTTCGAACGCATCTTCGTCGGCAGGAGCACGCGGGAAATCTGCGCCGACCTGGGCATAGCCGACAGCACCGTGCGCACCCACGTGCTGCACCTGTTCCAGAAGACGGCCACGCATAGTCGCGCCGACCTGATCCGTCTCGCCCACGCCTATGCGAGGCCGGTCGCGCAGGCGTGGCAATGAAGGGCTCCGTCAAACCAAATGCACCTTCTGGTAAGCAGGGCAGGGTAGGGGGCTTACATGCCCCGTCCACGCAAGCCTGCCAGCCCGTTCCGCTACTTCAACTCATCGCCCGAGGTGATCCGGCTGGTGGTGCTGATGTACGTCCGGTTTCCGCTGTCGTTGCGCAACGTCGAAGACCTGCTGTTCGAGCGCGGGATCGACATCTGCCATGAGACGGTGCGGCTGTGGTGGAACCGGTTTGGACCGCTGTTCGCCGGTGACATCCGCCGCCAGCGGATAAGCCGGATGCGGGGCTTCCGTCACTGGCGCTGGCATCTGGATGAGATGTACGTGAAGCTGAACNAAGGGTGAGGTGCTGGAGAGCTACGTTACCAAAACGCGGGACAAGGCAGCAGCACTCGCCTTCATGAAGAAGGCGCTCAGGCGTCATGGTTCACCAGAGGCGGTCACCACTGACGGGCTGCGCTCCTACGGTGCGGCGATGAACGAACTGGGCTGTCGCCAGAAGCAGGAGACCGGCCGCTGGGCCAACAACCGGGTGGAGAACAGCCACCTTCCGTTCCGACGAAGGGAACGGGCGATGCTGCGTTTCCGCCAGATGAAGACGTTGCAAAAGTTCGCGTCGGTTCACGCCAATGTCCACAACCACTTCAGTCTCGAACGCCACCTGA
>NZ_LMLN01000005.1:6586-37846 GCF_001421915.1 Sphingomonas sp. Leaf62
CCTCAAAGGCCTGACTGCATCGTGTGGAGAGCGGTTCGCGTTAGACTGACAGCACCCCCGCGATGTTGGCCGCGCGCGGGGAGAGCCTGATCGACTCTCCTCCGCCATCGGTCGACCCGTCGCCGTCGAGGTCGACCGAGAGCGATCGAAAGCGTTTCTTCAGGGTGATGTTCAGCAACCGGTCGGTCGAAGCAAAGCCGAACTTGCCGCCTTCGGTCGGGGCGTACAGCTGGATCGAGTCCAGCGCCTCGGCCGGCAGTTCGTTGATGTCGGCGACCGACGAGACGCGCCGCCCGTTGACGATAATCGAGAAAGGGCGACCGCCTTGTTCGTCCCGCAGCTTCTGGATCAGGTCACCGACCAACAGTGCGCCATAGGTCAATACTTCGTCTTCGGACAACTGCCGGGCCGGGGTCGCATTATCCAGCGGCTTGGCACGCCGCCGGCCGACAACGACGATCTCGGGATCGGGTGGGGCGACGGGTTCGGGCCGGCTCTGTCGGTCCCGTGGGGTTTCCTGCGTTGCCACAGCAAATAGCCGAACCGAATTCTGAACGACAGCATGCGCCGGTACCGATAAGATGGGAATGGAAATCATCAGCTAGAAATCCGCGCAACAGTTATCGAGCCGAACCGTGACCAGCGCCGCGAGACGTGCCTATCAACACGTGCGGATAAGGTCGACAAGCAAGTCATTGCCGGCGCAAGCAGTTGGAAGCGATTGTAGATGTAGGATGGGCGCATACGCGGCGGTATCCGATGCTTCAAGTCTGCGCGAGGGACCAATCGGTCGAGTTCGTGATGCATGATGCATTTTAGCAAAAAACGTTCTGAACAGGCGGTAAGTCAGATCGGGCACGCCGGATGGAAGAGAACATCGGGATCGGTTCTACGGCGAACAGGATCAGGTTCAGGTAAGCTTGTCGCCATAGCATCGTGGACGGCAAGCGAGAGCGTCCAGTCGCCAGACAATACAGGATGCCGGTTGGCCGCAGGAGGAAGGTAGTCGCCGAGGATAGCGGCAAAACCGGGGGAATCATTACATGCGCCTTTCGTGCAAATCCTTGCTGCTTGCGGCAACGGTCCTTCCTATGATCCAGGGTGTCGCGTCGGCACAGACCGCTCAACCGACGCAGGATACGCCGTCGACTGACGGCCAGTCTGCCGACAGTCACCTGGACGACGATGCCGACGGATCGACGCAGACGACTATTTCTGGGGACCCTGAGCAGATCGCGGCGGAGCGCGCCAAGGCGCT
Organism: Sphingomonas sp. Leaf62; assembly: GCF_001421915.1. Lineage (NCBI taxonomy): Bacteria > Pseudomonadati > Pseudomonadota > Alphaproteobacteria > Sphingomonadales > Sphingomonadaceae > Sphingomonas > Sphingomonas sp. Leaf62. The sequence continues at coordinate 7,845 of NZ_LMLN01000005.1, forward strand.
CAAGGAAGCGCCGTCCGGAGATCAGGCCGACATCGAAGTCACCGGGAGCCGCCTGTCAGATGGCGACGTTACCGCGCAGAAGATCATCATCGACCGGGCGCAGATCAAGGCGCGTGGCGTGACCTCGGTCGAGGACCTGATCCGCACCCTGCCGCAGAACGTCAACACGATCGGCGCGATCACCAACGAGCGTACCCGCGGGCCGCTGTCGCTGCGCCCCAGGGGGGCGAGCGTTTCGGAACTCGGCACGCTCGGCGTGTCCGCCGCTAACTTGGGCGGAACCGGCGCAGGGAACACACTGGTCCTCATCAACGGTCGTCGCATGGCGGGTGCGGCGGGAATCGAGGACGGGTTCGTCAATCTGAACGGCATTCCGCTGAGCGCGATCGAACGGGTCGAGATCCTGCCCAGCGGATCGGCCGCGATCTACGGCGCCGATGCGCTGAGCGGCGTCATCAATTTCATCCTGCGCAAGGATGCCAAGGGGCTGACGCTCGGCAGTCAGGCGCTGAAGTCGAGCGCCGGGGCCGACAATGCCCGATTCAACGCCTACGGTGCCTATTCATGGGGCAGCGGCCGGATTTCGGCTACGGCCGACTATCAGAAAATCTACCCGATTGTGAACAGCCGGACCGGCTATGTTACCGACGATTATTCGTCCTATTTCGACGGTGATCCGCAGTACGACTTTCGTTCGTTTCAGAGTGGCTTACAGCCCGGGGTGATCGAGCAGACGCAATTTATTTTCGATCCGGTCACCAGCAACACCACGGTCATTCGTCAGGGATTGACTGTCCGGCCAGGGCTGAGCCGTCCTCCGACCCAGGCGGATTTCGTGACGGTCGGTCGTGAAGCGCTGCGCGACTTCATCCCCCGCCTTGCCGGACCGCAATCGGAGACGGTCAGCTTCACCGGCAATATCGACCAGAAAATCACCGATCGCCTCTCGGTCTATGTGCAGGGGCTGTATTCGCGGGCGAAGAACCGGCTGGAAGGCGATATCGGGCAAGGGCTGACGGTGCGCCTCGGCGTCGGCCAAGCGTATAACCCGTTTCCCGCGTTCGGCACGGGGGGGACCGCCGAAACCTTCGTCAGCTATTATCCCGCCGCCGAGGTCGCAGCCGGAATCATCACGCCGCGCGTGTTGCGCAACACCGCGACCAGCTGGAGCGTGAACGCCGGCGCTACCTACGATGTCAATAAGGATACCCGACTAAGCCTGATCTACACCACCTCGCAGTCCACCAGCACGGGATCAGGCGTGCGGATGGGATCGGTCGTCGACTTCACGACGCTCCCCGACGGAACGCGGGGGTGTGTCAACGACGAACTGTCGCGGTCGCAGATCAGTGCCGCGCGGCGCGCGGTCTTGCAGCCGGTCTTCGACCGGCAGTGCCGGGCGCTGACCAGCGCAGATCCGGCGGTGGCGTTCAACCCGTTTCGGAGCGACGTGAACGCTCCGGGCGGCGGCATCAGCGATTTCCTCTACAACGACGCGCGCGAGGACCGCTCGTCGCGGCTGTCGCAATATGAGGCGCGGCTGACCGGGTCGTTGCTGACGCTGCCGGCCGGAAAGCTGACCTATGCGGTCGGCGGCGAATACATCACAGACGGCGCGGACAGTTCGGAAATCAACCTGGTCACCGGCACCGCTGGCAGCCGCGATCGTTATGCCGCGTTCGGTGAACTTAGTCTGCCGATCTTGGGTAAGGGATATGACCTGCCGCTGATGCGGACGCTGACCTTCAACCTCGCGGCACGGCGCGATACCTTCAAGACCAGCGGCGCGATCGGGACGGTGAACAACGTACCCGTCGCACAAGGTGGCGAACTGGTCTTCGGCGAGAACACGTTCAATCGTGTGACCCCGTCGTTCGGTGTGCGGTATCAACCAGTGGGCCAGCTGACCTTCCTCGCCAAATGGGGTCGCGGATTTCAGCCGCCGCCCTATACCCAGTTGTTCAACCCCGCCGGTACGGAGCAGTCGTTCGCTACGATCATCGGCGATCCCTATTACAACTGCGCGGCAAACCGCGACTGCCTCCGCAACGATCCCGCCCGCGGGTATCTTGTGCCACTCGTGACTGCACCCAACGTCAACCTGCGCCCGCAGACCTCGCGGCAGGAAAGCTTCACCGCATCGTGGCGCCCGACTGGGTTCCTGGACAACCTGTCGATCGACGCGACGTTCAACCGGACGGTGATCCGCAACGAATTCGGCCGTCTCGACGACATCAACCAGTTGCTGACCCGTACGGAAGCCTATTCCCTGTCGCAATTCTATGCGCGCAACGCGAACGGCAAGGTGACGCAAGTCAATGCGAGCGTCTTCAACCTTGTTGCATCGACGTATTCGTCGATGACCTACGAGGTCGCCTACTCGCTGATGACCGATATCGGCAATTTCGAACCGCGCGTGGTGGTGGTCGACAACCTGAAGGCGGAGCGGCAGGTGTTGCCGACCACCCAGCCTCTATCGAGGGTCGGCACGATCCAGGGACCGGACGATTATAGGGTGGTTGGTTCGCTCGGTTACTTCCGGGATCACGTGACCCTGACACTGTGGGCATATCACACTCCGTCGTATCTCAACGACTATGATGCCTCCATCAACGCCGGTATTCGGAACGTGACGCCGAATCTGCGCAAGGTCGACAGCTATACCACGTTCGACTTGACCGGATCGTGGAACACGAACCATAAGGTCAGGTTCAATTTCGCGATCCGCAACCTGTTCAATCCCAAGCCGCCCTTCGCACTGGTCCAGAACCGTCCGTATGACACGGCGCGATACAACGCCGCCGGCCGAACGGGGATGATCCAGATGGAATACAACTTCTGACCGTCTTTTGCCTCAACCGCGAACGGTTCGTTCGGGACGCACCCGTCCGGCACGCATTGTGCCGGGCGGGGCAAGCTGGCAGGAATCCCGCATGCGCTTGCTGATGGTCGAGGACGATACGGGCGTGGCGGAGACGCTGGCGGCGTTTCTGCGCCGTCAGGGCTATGTCGTTGATGGGGCAGGGTCGCTCGGTACGGCGCAAGAGGCGCTGCTGTCGGGGCAGTTCGATCTGGTGATCGTCGACCGCACACTGCCCGATGGCGATGGCATGGAACTAGTGCTTGGTGCCAAGGCGGGGTTGCGGCCGCAGCGCTTCCTGATGCTGACTGCGATGAGCGGAGTGGAGGACACCGTCGCCGCGCTGGAGGCCGGCGCGATCGATTATGTCGTCAAGCCGTTCGAGCCGCGCGAACTGCTCGCCCGTATCCGCAACGCGCTGCGGCGGGAGTTGAACGTACGGCACGAGCCGAAGCGTTTCGGACCGCTGAGCTACGATGCCGACAGCAACAGCTTCACCATCGACGACGAACCCTTCGTTCTGCGTCGTACAGAATCGCTGGTTCTTGCCGCGCTGATCGCCCGGCCCGGCGCGATGGTCCCGCGCGAGACGCTGGAGGCGCGGGTCTATGGATATGACCGGTTCGTCAACGCCAACTCGCTGGAATCGCAGATATCGCGCCTGCGCCGCAACATTGCGGGCAGGACCGACCGGGTGAAGATCCAGACCGTACGCGGCGTTGGCTATTGCCTGAGCGAGAGCTGATGCCAGACTGGTGCAAGCCAGCCGGTCCATGCTCCGCCCTTGACCCCGCCTCTTTTTTTCGATCGAGAAACAATGCAACCGACCGATGAGATTGCCCAGGCCCGTGCCAGTGCGGCCGAATTCGCCGACACCTTCCGTCGCATCCGCGCCGAAGTGGGACGGATGATCGTCGGGCAGCACGAGGTGATCGACGGCGTGCTGACGGCGCTGATGGCGGGCGGACATGTGCTGCTGGAGGGGGTTCCGGGGCTTGGCAAGACCGCGCTGGTGTCCACCGTCAGCCAAGCCGTGTCGGTGCCGTTCTCGCGCATCCAGTTCACGCCGGACATGATGCCCGCTGACATCATCGGTACATCGATGCTGAGCGAGGTCGAGGGCGGCCACCACGAACTGAGCTTTCAGGAAGGGCCGATCGTGTCCAACCTGGTGCTGGCCGACGAGATCAACCGGGCAACGCCGCGGACCCAGTCGGCGCTGCTCGAAGCCATGCAGGAGAAGCAGGTGACGGTCGGGCGGCGCACCATCCGAATGCCCGATCCGTTCTGCGTCATGGCGACGCAGAATCCGGTCGATCAGGAAGGCACCTATCCGCTACCCGAGGCGCAGCTGGACCGGTTCCTGTTCAAGCTGACGGTCGGCTATCCCGAAGAGAGCGACTATCACGCGATCATCGACCGCACCACCAGCGCGCAATCGGTGAAGATCGCGCCCGTCAGCGATGCCGCGACGCTGGTGCGGATGCGCGACGTGGTGCGCGCGGTGCCGGTGGCGCATGTAGCCAAGAGCTATGCGATCCGCCTAGTCATGGCGACGCAGCCGGGTAGCGACTATGCCCCCGACCTGGTGACGCGCAACGTGACGCTGGGTGCTTCGCCGCGTGGGGTGCAGGCGTTGATGCTGGCGGCCAAGGTGCAGGCGCTGCTCGATGGCCGGTTCGCGGTCTGCACCGACGATATCGCCGCCGTGGCGCTGCCCGCGCTGCGCCACCGGATCGTCCCCAATTTTCATGCACAGGCCGGCAGCGTCAGCACCGACACGCTGGTCGAGGAGGTCTTGGCCGCCATCGACCGGCCGGCCGACGACTGAGGAGCCGTTCGGCGACGTGGTCGAGGGTGGCGATGTGCCCCGGCAGTCGCCTTGCCGAGCGAGCCGATGGCGAGTGAAGCTACGTTACGAACTGCGGAGTAACCAGGCGCAGACGCGCGCGATGCCGACCGAACCCACGGCCGTCCCGATCGCGACCAGGATGACATTCACTACCGATGGGAAAACAAGATAGCCGAGGACTGCGCCGAACGCGAACCCGGTAATTGCAATCCTCATTGTCGCTCCTTTGCAATATGCGAAGACAGTACGATGTTTGTAGGAGGATCGTGTGTGTTGAACCGTTCGTCGTGGATAGCGACGGAGTTTGTCGAAACGGCGTAACGATAAGCCGTCTGCGGGTACGGATCACCGTAACCGCCTGCCGTACACGTCGCGAACCTCGACCGGGGCAAGGTTCAGGCCGCGAATGCCCGCCTCGATTCGGGCGAGATTGCCGACGACGATCCAGGTCATCGCGCCGGGCCGAAACGTCTCGCGCGCAACGCGGTTGACCGTCTCCAGCGTTACTTTCGCAAGTGCGTCGCCAGCCCGGCCGGCGTCGTCGAGCGGCCGGCCGCGATCGTTGGCGCGCAAGATCGCCTGCATCACCGCCGCGTCGCCGTTCAGTCCTGCGGGTACCGCACGGATTGCGGCGCCGCGCCGGGCCTCGAGTTCGGTCGCGGTGATCGGCCGGGTAGTAACGAACGCAGTCAGTTCGCGCTGGATTTCGCGCATGGCGTCGGCGGTGCGGTCGGTTTCGATCGCGCCGGTCGCGCTGAAGACGCGCGGACCATGGGCGGTATCGGCGATGCTTCCTTCGAAGCCATAGGTCCAGCCCTTGCCTTGTCGCAGGTTCGCGTTGATGCGGCTGTCGAACTCGCCCGCCAGCGTCATGTCGGCGATGACCTCCGCCGGGCGCCGGTCGATCGCATGGGGCGGGACAAGCTGGCCGATCGTGATCTGGCTCTGCGGCGCGCCCGGCGCGTCTACCAGGATGATGCGGGGAGCGGCGGCGGGAGCTGGCATGACGGGGACGGCGGCGGGAGCGTTGCGTCGCCAGTCGCCGAAATGCCGCTCCGCCAGGCGGTGCGCTTCGGCAGGCGTGATGTCCCCCATCACCAGCAGCGTCGCCCCGTCCCCGCCGAGTTCGCGGCGGTGGAAATCGGTCAGCATCGTGCGCGTCAGCGGCCGGAGCCCACCGGGGTCGGGCAGTTTTCCTCCCGGCCCGTCGCCCCACAGCGCGTTCGCAAGCAGGAGCCCGGCGGCTACCTGCGGCTGCGCGGCATAGGCTGCGAGGCGCGCGGACGCCCCCTGATTATAGGCGTCGATTCGTGATTGCGGATAGACCGGGTTGCGCAGCATGTCGGCGGCGAGCGCGAAACCGGCATCGACGTTGCGGGTTAATGTCGACCAGGTGAAGTCGCTGGTGGTCGCGCCGATATGGGCGTCGAGCACGATGGCGCTGTGTTCACGCTCCGAGGTCAGGCGGGCTTCGTCCGCATGGGTGGTGCCAGCGCTCATCCATCCGAACGCCTGCTGCACGGCGCCGGGTGCGTAGCGATGGTTGGCCTGCGTCCCGACAGGGAATCGCACGTCGACATCGACGATCGGCAGGTCGTGCCGTTCGGCGACGATCAGCGTCATGCCGTTCGCCAGCCGGGTACGGGTGATCTTCGGAAACGGTACCTTGTCCTTGAACGGGCCGATTTCGGGCATCCGGCTGCGGTCGACGACGGGTGTCGGGTCGGCCCTTGTTGGCGTGGCGGTCGACGACGTCGCGGCCGGGGCAGGCGCGGCGGGTGGCAGCGGTTCGGGTTCGCCCGGCAGGATGGTCTGCTGGTAGAAGGGGCGCGACAGCCAGCGGCCTGCCACCTCGAGCAGTTGTGCGCTCGTCGCGCCGGCGGTCCAGTCGCGCTGACGCAGAAGCGTGGCGGGGTCGTCCAGATACAGCGCGCCGACTGCCATCTGCAGGCCGACATTCACGTTGTCCTGCATGTCGCGCAACAGGCTCTGATCGGTCAGCGCGGCAATGGCCGACAGCTGCCGCTGTTCGGGTCCCTGTGCCAGATAGCGGGCGATCGCTGCATCCAGCGCCGCCTCGGCGGTCGCGACCGACACGTTCGGGCGCACCGCCATCGACAGCGAAAAGACGGTGCTGAGCTGTCCCGGGTCCAGCTGGGCCGACAGATGCACCGCAGGCTTGCCTTCGCCGACAAGCGCCGATTGCACGGAGCGCGGGCCGGGGAGGGTCATCGTCTGTCCGGCCAGTTGCAGCAGCGTCATGTCGCGTGCAGCTCGTGGATCGATCGACCAGACGCGGGTGATGACTGGTGTCGCGACCGGCTCGTGATAGACGACCCGCCGGGTCGCGGTCAGCGTCGGCACGGGGGCAGCGATGCGTGGCGGCACCGGGCCACGCGGCACGTCGGCGAAATAGCGGCCGACCCTGGCCCGTGCGGTCGCGACGTCGATGTCGCCCGACAGTACCAGGATCGCATTCCCGGCCCCGTAATAGGTCCGGTGCCACGCCTTCACTTCGTCGAGCGTCGCCGCCTCAAGATCCTCGGTCGTGCCGATCACCGGGCGGGTATAGGGGTGGCCGGGCGTATATAAATCGCGCTGGAACCGCTGTTCGGGGCGCGATACCTGCGTCGGCGTCTGGCTGGCTTCGTTCTTTATCACCGCGCGCTGGTCGTCGAGGACGCGCTGGGTGAGGCCGCCGGTCAGATGCGCCATCCGGTCCGATTCAAGCCAGAGCGCCAGATCGAGCGCGTTGGTCGGCACCGTCTGATGATACTCGGTATAGTCGGCGAGCGTGCTGGCGTTGACGTCGCGGGCGCCAGCGGTGGTCATCGGCACCAGATAGTCGCCTGTGCGGTTCGCGGTCGGCTGGAACATCAGATGTTCGAACAGGTGCGCGAAGCCGCTGCGCCCGCGGGGTTCGTCCTTTGCGCCGACCCGGTAATAGACGCCGACGAAGATGTTGGGGTTGCGCCGGTTGCTGTGGACAAGGACAGTAAGCCCGTTGGGGAGCGTGAAGCGCTCGACGTCGAAGCGGATCGGGTGCGCGACGGCCACGGCGTGCTGCGCGATGGCGGGCAGCGGCGTGGCAGTGGCGAGCAGCAGCGCAAGGCAGTGGCGGGAAAGTGGCACGATCGTTCTCCGGCGCCCCTTCGGGAACGGGGCAGAAGCGCGATCAATCACGGGAAGCTTGCACCAGCCTTGCTGACCGGTTGCGTCAGGTTGGTGCAAGCCTGCATCGATAGGCGGAGGATATGATAAGCGAGCCATGTTCGTGACGATAGAAACCGGTGCCGCACTACGGGCCCGGCTGGATATGCTGGAAGCGCGTGGCCGGTCGTATCTCGCCGCGCTCGGGCGGCGCGATGCGCTGGCCACTGCGACATCGGCTGCGGCCCGGATAAGCGTTATCATGCCGCTGCTCGGGCTGTTCCTGGCGTTCGTGTGGCCAGTGCCGGTTGCGGTGCTGATCGCCGCCACCATTGGCGTGCCGTTGCTGTCTGGTGTCGGTGCTTTCGCCCTCGGGCGACGTATCGTCGTCGACCGCGATACGGCGCTTGCGCTGTTCGATCGAGGACCGGGGTTCAAGGACCGCGTGGCGGTCAGCGACGAATTTCTTGACCGGACCGATGCCGGCGGTTTCCATGCGGCGGCGGTCGCGGAGGCCGCGCCGTGGATTACCCGCGCGCTTGACGTGCCGCTGGCGCATCCGGAGGTGCGGCAGGTTATCCGGTGCACGCTGCGGAAGCGGGCGGGCTATCCGACTGGTGCCGCTGTCGTGCTGGTGCTGGCGATCCTGCTGGGGCGGCCGGTCGGATCAGATTCGCAAAGCCCCGTAGAGATGCGGGGCGAGGAGGCTTCGAACCGGGGGCAGGCGGGTGGCGATCCCGGCGCGGTCCGGTCCGACCTGCGGGGGGCGACGGTGGCCACCGCGATCGCCGCCATGTTCGGGGACCGGCTGGGGCTGGTCGATGCCCTGCACGGGCGGGCGGACGGGGGAGGCGACATGCCGCCGTCGGGCGATGCCGCATCCGGTGCCGAGCGGCCCGGGCCGGGCGCCGCCGCCGGCGATGCGACGGGCGCGGCGAATGCCGGCGCGGCGGCATCCGCCGGCGGCGGACAGGGCGCTGCCGGGCGTGGCGGCGGTGCCGGTGGCGCCGGCGAGGGCGCGGCCGGTCGGGACGGCAGCGGCAGCGCGCCCGGCGGCGAGCAGGCATCGATCAGCGAGCGGACCGAATCGACCGCGGGCATAGCGCGTCAGCGGAACGGTGAGAGCGGGACCGAGACGCCGGCACCGGCGCCCGGCGAGGTCCGGACGGACGCCGCGTCACGGCGCGCCGAACGGCCGCGACCGCCGGTCGCCGAACGGGGTCAGGCATCGCCCAACGCGCCGGGCAGCGCCAATCCTGCCGACACGCGCCGTTCCACCTCCCCGCCGCAGGCCGATCAGGGGGATGGGCAGCGGCCGGCTCCCGGCCGTCCGGGCGAGCGCAGCGAAGAACAGGAGCAGTCACAGGGCAACAAGCCCGGACAGGGCAGCAACAGCCCCGGAACCGCGCAGGAATCGCTCAAACGGTCGCGGGGCCTGTCGTCGCTGCTGCTGGCCGTCCCGACGGTCGATCGGCTGGCCGGAACCCCCGACGCCGGCCCGTCGCGATCGACGCTGCGCCGGGTGTCGCCCGAGGCGCGCGAAGCCGGTGCGGCGCTGGCGGGCGACAGGGGCGTGCAGGGCGGCGATGCCGGCATCGTGGCGCAGCGCCCGGCGACGCCGCATGAAGCGCGGCTGGTTCGCGACTATTTCAACCGCGGCGGTGGGGAGCGGCGATGATCGGGGGGTGGTCGCGACGACGGGGCACGGCAACGGCACCCGCCGCGCCGACGGATCTGGCGAATGCGCAGGACGATCTGTTCGACCCCGCGTTCCTCGCCGCACTGGACCGGTTCAGCCTGCGCGTCGCCGAGGCGCAGAAGGGCGGCCGACTGGCCGACCAGCGGACGCCCGCGCGCGGGCAGGGCGCGGACTTCGCCGATTTCCGGGCCTATGCGGCGGGCGACGACCTGCGCACCATCGACTGGAACCTGTATCGCCGGCTGGGCAAGCTGTTCGTCCGGGTCTTCGAAGAGCGGCAGGACCTGCCCGTCTACCTGCTGATCGACGTGTCGCGCAGCATGTACATCGAAACGCCGCCCCGCATCCGCGCGGCGCGGCGGATCGCATTCGGGCTGTCCGCGCTCGCGCTGCGCCAGCAGGACGCGGTGACGCTGCTGCCGTTTTCCGACGGCGAAGCGGTGCCGGCGCAGCGCCCGGTCAGCGGCAAGGCCAATATCGCGCGGATCGCCCATGCGCTGGCGACGCTGCGTCCCGGCGGGCGTACGGGGCTGACGGCGGCGATCGGCCGGCTGGCCGCCACCCGGATGCGGCGGGGGTTGCTAGTGATCGTATCGGATTTTTTCGACGACGACGGCATCGGCGAAACGATTTCGGCAATGCGCGGTCTTCGCCACCGGCTGCTGCTGGTGCAACTGAAGAAAGCGCATGATGCCGACCCGTTGCTGGGCGGCGACGTGATGCTGGACGATGGCGAGGTCGACGGCGGCGTGCCGTTGACGATCACGCCCGAACTGACCGACGCGTATCGCCGTACCTGGCGCAGTTTCAACCGGCACCTGACCGATTTCGCCGAAAGCAATGCCGTCGGATTGATGTCGATCGATGCCGATGGCGATGTTCTGGAACAGATGACCGATTTCTTCGCCGGTGGGCGGATGCCATGGTGAGCTTCGCCACATGGTCGGTACCGGTTGTCGTAGCCGGCGGGTTGGCGATCGTCGCGCTGCTCTACGCCCTTCAGCGGTTGCGCGTCCATCGCCGCCGCGTCGCGCTCGCCGCCGCGCCATTGTGGTTGCAGGCCGCGCGCGCCGCGCCGCCGCGCGTGCTGGGTGGACCGTTTCGCCGCCCCCTCGCCTTTCTGCTCGCGCTGGCGATCGCGCTGGCGCTGTGGCTGGCGGCATCGCGACCCGAACCGGTGGGCGCCCCTGCCGCCGGTGTGCATCTGTTCTACCTCGACCCGTCGGCGCTGATGACCGGCGGGGGCAGCTTCGCACAGGCACGCGCCGCCTTGACGCGCGAAGCGGCCGCCGTCCCGGCGCGTGCCCGCACGGTGTATCTGGGCGATGCCGATGGCACGCTCCTGCTGGCTCCCGGCGAGGATGGTGCCTTGCTGCCCGCGCGGCTGGGCGACGTGCGGCCCGGACTGTATCCGTCCACCTTCGCGCGGTGGCTGGCGACGCGCGACCGTGGCGCACCGGTCACCGTGCACTATTTCGGCCACCGTGCGGTGTTCGAGGCCGCGGTTCGTCCCGGTGGCGATGTGCGGGTGGTGCCGGGGTTCCTCGCCGATCCGGTGGCGAGCAATCGCGGGATCGTCGAACTGGGCGTGTCGCCGGCGGCGTCGGGGGCATGGGACCGGGCGGACGTGCTGGTGACGCTGTCCGACGCGGCGCTTGGAGCCGATGCCTTGCGCGTGCCGGGACGGGTCGAGGCGCTGGGCGGCGGGCGCTTTGTCGTGCGGGACGTGCCGGCGACCGGGCAGACGCTGACGGTCGTGCTGCGGCAGGGCGACGGGTTCGCCGCCGACGACCGGGCGTCGATCCTGATCCCCGATCGCCGACCGGTCCGGGTCGCGATCGGCGCGGGCGTGCCCGCCACCATCGCGCGGGCGGTGCGGATCGATCCGGCATTCCGCATCGTCGCGCTAGGCGCCGCGCAGGTCGTCATCCGCACCGCCGACGCGTCCGCGCCGGCGCTGCCGTCACTGGTGCTGACCGACCCGGCGCGCGAGGCGGCGACGTTCGTCGTCACGACCCCGCCGGGCGAGGGCGACGTCGCGCTCGCCGACCGGCTCGACGCGCTGGGTTTGCGCGGCATCGATGCGGCGGGGGTGGCCGACGATCTCGGCCGGCCGGTCGCGCTGCGTGAGGGGGTGCCGGCGGCGGCGCGGTCGGTCGCGGCGTGGCGGACGCTGTTCGCCGAACGGACCGGTTTCGCCCGGTCGCCCGCATTGCCGCTGTTCGTGTCGCAGACGCTGCGGTGGCTGGCCGCACCGACCCCGTGGGTGCCCTATGCGAAGGCGGGCGCACGCCTGCCCGACCAATCCGCGCTCTATGGGCTGGCCGGCGATCCTGCCCTGCGCTCGCAAAGCCTTGGCGATGGCGTTTATCTATCGTCGGCAGGACCGGCCAAGGTCGCCGACCGCGACGTACAGGTGGCGCTGGCCGACCGCGAGACCAGCCGGCTGGCGTCCGCGCGCCCGGCCGCGGCCGCGCCGGTGGATGGGGCGGGCGGGTCCGTTCCCGACCTGCTGTTCCCTGTGTTGCTGCTGTTCGCCGCCGTGCTGCTGGCCTGTGAATGGCGGCTGTTCCAGCGGGGCTGGATGCCATGAGTGTCGGGTTCCTTCATCCGCATTGGGGCTGGTTGCTGCTGGCGTTGCCGCTGTTGGCGTGGCGGGTCCGTTCCGGTGTCGACCGCACGCAGATCGCGCTGCGCGCCGCGGCGTTCGCCGCGATCGTCGCTGCGCTGATGCAGCCGAGCCTGCTGGTCGCCACCGGGCGGCGGCAGCATGTCTTCATCGTCGACCAGAAGGCGGCACTGACGGCGGCGGCGCGGGAGAAGGCGCGTGCGGTGCTGGCCGGCCGGCTCGCGCGCCTGCCCGCCAACGATCCGGTAACACTGGTCCAGATCGGCGGCACACCACTGGCGTCGCGTGCCGACCGGCGCATCCGGCTGGGCGAGCCGGCGTCGCTGTCCGAGGCCTTGGCGCGGGCGGTCGCGGCCGTGCCGCCGGGCGCCGGCGCGACGGTCACGCTCATCACCGACGGGTTGTCGAACGACCGGCGCTGGGCGCGCGCGGTCGCGGGACTGGTACGGCGCGGCATCCCGGTCGATACCGTCGCGCTGGAAACCCCGCGCCCTGCGCCGTTCGTCAGCGATCTGCGGGCCGCCCCGGCCCGGACCGGCGAAACCGTCGAGGCGGTGGCGACGGTCGAGGGGCACGGCGACGATGTGGCGGTCGCGCTCTATTCGGGAACGCGACTGCTCGCCACGTCGCCCGCGATCCGGGTCGACGGCGTGGCGCAGGTGCCGCTGCGCTTCACCGCGCCGGCACCCGGCTTCCTACCGATCGGTGCGGTGCTGCGCGGTGGCCGACGTAGCGATGCGGCGCGGTTCGATGCCGTGGCGGCGATCCAGCCGCCGCTGCGCCTGCTCTACCTAGGCGACCGGCAGCGCGGCGGCGCGGCACGGTTGCAACGGTTGCTGGGCGGCGGCTTCCGGGTCGAGACCCCGGCCGATACCGCCGCCGTTGCCGATTTCGGCGCATGGCCACTGGTCATGGTCGACGACGTGCCGGCCCGACGCCTGTCGGCGGCGACGCAGCGGCAATTGCTGCGTGCGGTCAAAGAACGCGGCACCGGGCTGCTCTATGCCGGTGGCGAGGCCGCGTTCGGCGACGGCGGTTATCAGCGTTCGCCGCTGGCCGCCGCATTGCCGGTGACGTTCCGGCAGGAGGAACGCGCGGAAAAGCCCAGCGTCGCGGTGGCGGTGGTGATCGACAGTTCCGGGTCGATGCAGGGCCAGCCGCTGGAGCTGGCCAAATATGTCGCGCGTCTTGCGGTGCGGAACCTGACGCCGCAGGACCAGTTCGGCGTCGTGGAATTCTATGGCGCGAAGCAATGGGCCGTGCCGATGCAGCCGGTGCGGGATAGCGCAGCGATCGAACGGGCGATCGGGCGGATGCAGGCGCAGGGCAGCAGCGTGCTGTTCCCGGCGTTGCAGGAGGCCTATTACGGGGTCAAGAACGCGCCGACGCGCTACAAGCATGTGCTGGTCATTTCCGACGGCGACGTCAGCGACGGGGCGTTCGAACAGCTGATCCGCCACATGGCGGCCGACCGAGTCAACGTGTCCACGGTCGTTCCGGTCGCGGGCGAGCGCGGCATCGACAACATGACTCAATGGGCGCGCTGGGGCCTCGGCCGCTTCTACTATGTGCCCGACGACGCCAGCCTGGTGCAGATCGACCTGTCGGTTCCCGGCACCACCGCGTTGCCGAGCTATCGTCCGGCCCCCGCCGCGCCGCGCGTGACCGGACAGGATTGGTGGCGCGACATCGGTTCGCCGGTGCCGCCGCCGGTCGCCGGACTGGTGCGGGTCGACCTGCGCAGCGAGGCGGACGCGATCGTCGAGGCGGGAACGCCGCTGCTCGCCAGCTGGCTCTACGGCCGGGGGCGGGTCACCGCGATGATGACCGAGCCGCTGGGACAGGGGACGCAGGGTTGGGCGGGCTGGCCGCGCTATGGCGAGTGGCTGGCCCGGGTGGTCGATCGCACCGCCGCCGCCGATGCGCCGCTGAGCGTGGCGCTGGAGCGTCGCGGCGGCGAGGTGGCGGTCACCGTCCAGCGGACGGGCGGTGGCGGCAATGCGATGCCTGAGGCACGGCTGGACCGCGGTGCGGTGATCCCGCTGGTCGAACGCGCGCCGGGGCTGTTCTTCGGAACGGTCGCCGTGCCGCCGGGCGATGCCGCGCTGGTCGTCGTGCGCGATGGCGACACGCTGGTCCGCGCCGCCGACCGGGCGCATTCGGACGATGCGGGAGGACGCCCTTTCTCTGCGCTGGCGGCGCTGCCGCTCGCCGATTTGTCGCGCATCACCGGCGGAATCGCATCCCCCGGCGCTGGCGACGGCACGGCGATGACCGAACCGACCGGCCCCGGTGACCGGATCGCGATTCCTTTGTGGGGATGGGCGGCATTGGCGGCATTGCTGTGCTACCTGATCGAGATCGCCTATCGCCGCTGGCCGCCGCGCCGGAGCGTAGGATTGCGAGAGATTATACGATGATGCGCAACGGGGTGGCGATGACGGCATTGGCGGTGGCGCTGGCGACCGCCGGTCCATCCGCATGGGCGCAGGTGCAGACCGGCGTGGCGGGACGCAGCGTCGCTGCGCCATCGCTCGCCCGGCTGCTGGCCGCGCCGCGCCTCGATCCCGCTGGCGTCGATGCGCTGTACCGGCGGGCGGTACTTGAAGGCAGTCTTGCGGCGCTGGAGGCGGAGATCGCGGCGGCGGCGCACCGCACGGATGCCGCGCCCGTGCTACGTGCCCGCGCTTTGCTGGTCGGCGCGTTGTTGACGTGGCAGGACGGGCGGATCGATGCCGCGATGACGGCGGCCGAGGCGGCGCTGGCGATCGATCCCGGCTATGACGCGCAACTGCTTCGCGCGCGGCTGCTGGATGCGACCGGCCGTCCGGCGCAGGCGATCCCCTTCTACGCCGCCGCCGCGCAAGCGTCGTCGAGCGCCGAGGATCGCGCCGCGCTGCAGTTGCGCGCCGCCATCGCCGCTGCTGACGAAGATCCCAAGGAGGTGATGCCGCTGATCGCACAGGCGGCCCCCCGCGAGCGGCGGGGGATCGCGGTATTGCTGGGGTTGTTCGGCGACCCGGCGGGGGCGCTGGCGACCTACCGCCCGGCCATCGCCGGTGCGCCGCCGTTTTCGGCGCAGATCCGCATGGCGCAATGGGCGATCGCCGCGAAGGACCGCGGCGCCGCGACCGATGCGGCATGGGCCGCGAGCCGGGTGGGCAGTACGCCCGCCGACCGGCGCTACGCCCTCGCGCTGCTGGCGGAGGCGTTTCGCGACGCCCGCGACCTGAACGCGCTGCTGGCGTTCCTGCGGGACAAGCCTGCCGATCCCGACGTCACGCAATTGCGGATCGACACGCTGGTCGAACTGGGTCGACTGGACGAGGCGTTGACCCTGGTGCGTGCCACCGCCGATCCGGCGCTGCGCGCGCAATTGCCGGGCCTGCTCGACCTCGCCGGGCAGCGCGAGGCGCTGATCGCCGAATATGAGCGGCGGATCGCGCGCGAGCCGGCGGCGCTGCGTTGGTATGACGCGCTGGCCGTCCTGTTGCTCAGCACCGGCGACCGCGATGGCGCGACCGGCGTGTTCCGCCGGCTGTTCGCCGCCAATCCGGGCAATACCGCGCTGCTGACCGATGCCACGCGGCGCATGATCGCGATGGGGCTGTCCGATGTCGGATTGACGCTGCTGGGCGGCAGCGGTGCGGGACGCAGCACGGCGATCCGGCTGTTCCAGTTCGAGAGCGAGGCGGCGCAGGGCCGGACCGGGGCCGCCGCCGCGACGCTTGCCGGCCTCGACCAGAGCCTGCCCGCGCGCGATCCGCAGCGCATCGCGCTGGCCGACGGATACGAACGGCTCGGGCGGGGTGGCGACGCGCTGCGCATCCTGCTCGCGCTGGAGAAGGCCGGGCACGTCTTCGGCTTCGACGATCAATTGCATGTCGTGCGGTTGCAGCGTGACGCAGCGCAGGACGTGGCGGCGCTGGCACGTCTGCTCGACCTGTGGTTCGTGACGAGGCTGCCGGCGCAACGGGGCTTCGTCGAGGCACAGATCGTCGAGGTCGCACGGCGCGTCGACCGGATCGACGCCGTTTCGGATCAGGTGCGTGCCCGCATCGCCACCGGCGACGACCGGGGCGTCGAGCTGTTCGTCGTGCTGCGCATCGCCCGCAACGATCCGGCCGGCGCACGGGCGGCGGTGGAGGCGTTCGCGCGAACTGCCGGGGGATCGGCGGCGCGGTTGCAGCGGGTAGCGGCGCTGTACCGGCGGCTTAACGACCACGCGCGATACCGCGCGACCCTGACGCAACTGACCGCTGCCGATCCGGCGAATGCGGCCACCTACCTCCAGCAACTGGTGCGCGACGTCGCGATACCGTCGCGGGGAAGCGACGCGGCGTTGCCGTCCGCCGAACTGGATGCGTTGCTCGCCCGGCTGGCGGCCGTGCGCCGGTCGGATCCGGCCGAGGCGCGGCGCTTCGCGGCGGGTGTCTATGGCGGGGCGGGGCAGGTCGAGCGGGCGGTCCGGCTGTACCGTGAGGCGGCGGCGATGTCGGCGACGGACCGGGATGCGGTGCTGGGGCTGGTCAACCTGCTGAACGCCAACGGCGCGCGGGCGCAGGCGATCGCGCTGTTGCAATATCGTGCCGAATTCGCGGCCACCCCTGCCGATCAGGCGCAGGCGATCGACGCGCTGGCGGGGGTATTGGCGGCGACGTCGCCCAGCGGCGGGGCGGAGCAGTCGCCGCAATATGCCGCCGTCCGCCTGCTCTGGGCACGGCGCCGGCTGACGTGGCGGCTGGCGCGGGGGGACGATGATGCCGGGCTGTACGACCAGCTGGCGGACCTGTCCGAACAGATCGGCGACACACGGATGCAGCGCCGCGCGCGCGAGGCGTCGCTGGCGGTCGAGGGAACGCAGCGCGCGGCGACGCTGCGCCAACTCATTGCCCTGTCTAGCGCGGGGGCGGGTAACGACGATGCCAAGGCGCGCTACGGCCGGCGCCTGACCGCGCTGCGTCAGGCCTATCCGGCGGACGTCTATGCCGAACTGGCGGCGGCGATGCTCATGCAGCGCGACCTGGCCGGGGCCGAACGGGCGTTCGCGCTGATCGAGGATATCCCGGGGCTGGTGAATGTCGATGCGTTGCGCGCCGATGCCTATCTCGCGTCCGGCTATCTGCCGCGCGCGCTGGCGGGATATAGTCGCGCGCTGCTGCGTGACCGGGGCGATGCCGGACTGATCCTGAAGACCGCGATCCTGCAGGAGCAGGTCGGCGACCGCGAGGTTGCGCGTGCCCTGTACTGGCAGTCGTTGCGCGATACGGTCCAGCGCCTGCCGGTCGTCGCGGCGGCGGGGCAGGGACCCGTAGCGTCGCCCTTTGCCGACAGCATGCTGGAGGGGCTGTTGTTCACCTGGCCCGGCGACCCCGCGAAGCGGGAGCCGCTCCGTGCCGCGCTGGAGGCGATGACGCGTGAGGCGACCGATGGTGCGGCGACGGCGACGTGGTCCGGCGCGGTGCGGGCGCAGCGACTGCTGACGATCGCCCGGCAACTGGCGGCAAGCGGGCGCGATCCGGCCGTGCTGGCGGCGATCGATCCGCTGGTCGTGGCGCGTTTCGCCGGTGATGCCGGGTTCGTGCGCGACCGCGCGGCCTTCCGCAACCTGACCGGGCAACCGGCCGCGATGGCGGTTGCCGCTGCGCCGTCCGATGGCGACTGGGGCACAGCGGCGCTGGCGATGCAGGCACAGGGCGGTACGAATCCCGAGCTGCGCCTCTCCCTCGCCCTCGATCGCGGCGACGATGGCGAACTGGCGACGCTGTTCGAACAGGCCGCACGGGCCGAGGTGGCGAAGCGCGATGCCCTGGGGCCGACCGACTTCGTGTATGAATCGTCGCTCAACGCGATGCTGATGATGATCGCGGGACAGCTTCCGGCCGCGCGGCTGCGGACGGTGGTGCTGGAACCGCTCGACAAGGTCGGCAATCGCGAGACCGCGCTGTTCGACCTGTTTCGTACCGCGCCCGACCGGCTGGCATTGATGGAACGGGCGGCGGGCGGGCCGCTCCTGTCGGCGGAACGGCTGGCGACGCTGATCCGGACGCGCTTCAACAGCCCGTCGCCGCGCCGTGTATCGCTGCGCCGCCGCAGCACGCCGCCGCCGGATGCCTATGCCGTGATGATCGGGCGATTTTCGCTCGACCAGCAGGTCGCGCTGTATGCGGGGCTGGCGGAGGACGGACAGCGGACCGGCGCGGAACCGATCCTCGTTGCGCCGCTGGAACGGCAGGTGCTGCGACAGACGCTGTCGACCGGGCAGCAGGCGCGGATGACCGATGCGATCCGGCAGGTGATGAGCCTGGATCTGCCGGTCGCCGGGCGGGCCGGACGGCTGTTCGCGCTGACCGATGTGCCGGTGGCGAACCGCCCGGTCGTCGTCGCGGGTGCACGGGCGCTCTCCGAACGGTCGCCGCAGGATCGTGTCGTTCCCGACGCGATCGAGGCGCTGTTCCGCGGCGATCGTACGACCGCGCTCGAAATCTTGCTGGCTGCCGGCGAGACACCCGACGGCGGCGACTATGCGCCCGCCGCGATCGCAAGGCTGCTGGCCGACGACTATCGACGGCAGGGTGCGGCGTTCGTGGCGCTGCCGAACCCCGGCACCCAGGCGCGCGCGCAATTCTACCGGCGCTATGTTCTGGCGAACCCGACCGGTTTCGGCGGCACCGCTGTCGATGCCCGTACCTATATCGAACGGCTGGTATCGCTCGAACCCGACAACGGCATCTATCTGGCGCAACTGCTTGCCCGCCTGTGGGGCGAGGGTGATCGGGGTGCGGTCATCGCGCGCCTTGCGCCGTTCGTCGCGGCACATCCCGACGACCGGGATGCCGCTGCCCTGTTGCAGATGGTGCAACTGCTGGCCGGGCAGGACGCAGCGGCGACAGCGGTCGCCGCCCGATCGCGCATCGACGTAAACGACCCCGACACGCTCGCCGATCTCGTGACCCGGATGCAGGCCGCGCGCGACAGCGCCAGCGCCGGAAACGGCGCCCCTTCTCCCACGTTCCTGATGCTGTTCGGCTATGCCTATGACACGGCGAAGCGGGAAAAGCCGAACCTGCGCGGCGTCGCGGCGATCGCCGCCCGCAACCGCGTCGATCCGGCCGCGCCGGCCGCGGTCGCGGCCGACTTGCTGGACCCCGTCGTCCGCCCCGCCGCCGATCCGGCGAACCTGGCCGCGACCATGCGCGGCGTATGGCGGCGCAGTGTTGCCGATCCGGACAAACCCGAAGACACGGCCGAAGCGAAGCGCGGCCAGTTGCTCGAACGATTGACCGACGTCGGCCTGTCCGTGGTGCCGCCGGGCAAGCCGGACGGCAATGCCCCTGCCGCTGCATTGACCGCGACGCCCGCGATCGTCGGCGAACTGGAGGAGGAGGCGCATCTGATCGATCCTGTCGTGCGTCAGCAGCAACAGCCGCTCTACGACCTGATCGCGGCGGGTGCGCTTCGGCAGGGGACGGCGGATCGGCGGATCGACGAGCTGTTCGCGGCGCTGGCCGGTGGCGGTATCGACTCGCACGGGCTGCAATTGCTGGCGACGCTGACGGTGCGGAGCGGGCGGGTTCTGGACGCCGGGCAGGTCACCGCGCTGCGCCGTGCGGTCGAACGCATGCCGACGATGAGTGCGCGCGAACGCATCCTGTGGTCGCAGGTCCTCGCTCGCAGCGGGCAGATGGAAGCGGCCCGGCAATGGCTGGAGGCGGCGGTGTTGCAGATCCTGTATGTCGACCGCGCCGATCTCGCGGGCGGGGCGAGGCTGGCGACGTTCGATACGGTCGTCGAATCGCTCGGGACCTGGACCGACCGGGCGGCGGCCGTCGCGGCCCATGCGGCGCTGTCGGCAAGGATCGAAAGGGAGCGGACGATCATGCCGCCCGACGATGTGCCCGGCTCGTTGCCGCCGCTGGTCCCGACGTCGTAGCGGCGGCCGGACAATGACCTGGCTCCTCCGCATCCTGCGTTCGATGCTCGGCCAGATGGTCTTGCTGTCGATGGTGTTCATCATCGGTGGCATGTACGTCCTGACAGCGGGACCGTTGTCCGACCTGTCCGGCACGGGGCCGGCCGATCCACGCATTGCCGGCCTGTCCGCGTTGAACGGCGTGATGGCGGATGCGGTACGCCGCGGCGGTGATCCAACGCAGCTGGCGGCGCGGATCGATGGCAATCCGCTGATCCAGCAGGCGCGGCAGCGCAACGCCGGTTTCCAATATTTCGCTATGAGCGGCCCAGTACGGGTCGGGACCGCCGGACCGCGCTACCTCGACCGCAGCGGCGTCGCGGCTATGATCGCCGCCCGCCGCGCCGCGCCGGGGCCGGGCATCTGCGTCCGGTGGCAACGGACGTTCCGCCGGGCGCAGGGGATCGATCACGTCGGCTTTAACGATTGCGGCCGGCCGTTCTACCATGAACTGCGCGGGGTTGTTGCCCCGGCAGAAGTAGCGCAGCCGAATGCCGTCGCAGCATACGTGGGGAGGGTATGGTCGTACGGCGGAGAGTTCGTCCTGGCCGCGGCCGGCGTGCTCTTGATCTGCATCGCGATCCTGCTGTTCCACATCGTGCGGATCCAGCGGATAGCGCGGCTGGTCGGTCCATCGGAAGCGGAGCCGCGTGCGCGCCCGTTGTCCGAGCGGGGGCTACCGTCCGAACTGCTCCCGCTGGTCCGCGCGATCAATCGTATGATTACCGACGGTTCGGTGGACGAGCGCCGGCGACGCTTCTTCCTGTCCGCCGCGGCACACGAGATGCGGACCCCGCTGACGGTGCTGCGGACCCGGCTGGAGATGCTGGACGACAGCGAGGATCGCACGAAGCTGATCGCCGACGTGCGGCGCCTGTCGACGTTGGTCAACGACCTGCTGACGCTGACCCGGATCGGGGAACGGCCGCCCCTGCTGGTCCCGTTGCGCTTGTTCGGCGCCTGCCGTCGCGCTGTCGAGGGCATGGACCCGGTCGCGATGCGGCAGGGCGTGACCTTGCGTATTCAGGGGCGGGGAGAGGCCGAAATCCTGGGCGACGCCAGCCTGATAGAGACGGCGGTCACCAACCTGCTGGGCAACGCGATTGCCGTTACGCCGCCGGGCGGGGTCGTGGTGTTGTCCGTGACTTCTTCTGGTGCACTGACCGTTCGCGACCAGGGCCCGGGGATCGCACCTGAGCGGGTGCCGGAGATTTTCGAACCCTTCCTGCGCTTGTCCGATCGCCATAGCGGCTACGGGCTGGGCCTTGCCATCGTCAGGGCAGTTGTCGACCTGCACGATGCCGACATCGAGGTCGATGCCGCCGTGGGCGGCGGCACGCGCTTTACGATCCGGTTCGCGGCACTGCCGAAGCAGTAGGACGCGACGGAACGTATATCTGCAACTCGCCGCGCGGCAGGTCGAGCGCGAAACGTTCGAGCAGACCGAGCATGTCGATGCCTAGGATGATCCGCGGCCTCGTGTCGGTCGCCCCGGTAAAGGTCAGCGGCACGTTGCGGAAATTCACTGGGCCTAGCGATACCATGCCGACGGTGCCGCGCCGCACTGCCGCGCTGCCGGCCGTTGCGCCTGACATCGTACCGTTCGCCTTCAATCGGGGATCATCGCTTTTCCATCCCAAAGCCCGCAACGCTGCTTCGTTGGCGACACTGCCTTCGGCACCCGTATCGACGAGTGCGTCAATGACCACACCATCCACCGTAAGCGGAACGTGCAGCAGGCCGTTCCCTTGAAACACACCCTTGATTGTAGCGTAGCCATCAGGGGCGGGTCCCGAATTTGCCACCGACAATTGCCGGGCGACCAAGTCGAACGTAAGTTTGCGCCCGGAAAAAAGGTCCATGCCGACGATGCCTTTCGCCTGCGTGACGCCGATGCGTGGCAGCGCGATGAGGGTAGCGTCGCGCAGATCGAACAGGGGTGTCGTCATCCGGCGTATTGCAACGACTGGGGCAAGCGTGCTTCCGGCGGCGCCGTTGACCGTCACTGTTTCTCCCGTGGGCGGAAGAGCCAGCGATTGTGAGAGTGCCGTCGTCAGCAAGCTGGATTGTGCGCCCGTATCGACCAGCATGTCGACGGCCGTTCCTTCGTTGATCTGTACAGCGGTCATGGGTCGCTGCTTCATATCTAGCGCCAAAGGCGCCGAAGCCGGTGCCTGTAAGCCGTTCGCGAACGCAAACAGAGCAAGTATTAACGTCATCGTTTCGCCTCCGACAAGCCCTTAATCCGCGGCCGCACAACGTTGCAGCTACCGCAAAAGACTGACCCGAACCTGTCTCGACGCTTCACCCAAAGAAGGCCATAGAACGAGTTTAACCATATGCGCCATAGTCGGCGGCGCAATTGGTCGGTTGTTGCCCCCTAAAGGGTTGACAGGGCCTCGCGGGTTGTCGCGATGCACTCGCGGGGTACTCGTAGCCTAGGTGTTTGATCCCGCGGTTTGATGGTGCGATCCTTTCGTTGGAATGGAAGGAAGCGGCATGGGACAGGTACGTCATGGGAGCGCCACGACCACGGACGCCGTCCGAGCAGCAATACAGCGATCGCAAGCTTCGCTCGCGACGCTGAGCCGAGAGCTGGGGATCAACCCGAAGACTGTCGCGAAGTGGCGGAAACGGGCGACGGTCGAGGATCTGAAGACCGGGAAGGCCCCTCATTCAACGACCTTGTCCGAAGCGGAGGAGGCGATGGTTGTGGCGTTCCGGCGCCACACGCTGCTGCCGCTCGACGACTGCCTCTACNTCTGCAGCCGTCGATCCCGCACCTGACCCGGTCAGCGCTGCATCGTTGCCTGCAGCGGCACGGCATCTCCCGCCTGCCGGACATCGAGGGCGACAAGCCAAAGCGTCAACTCTTCAAGCGCTATCCCATCGGCTTCTTCCATATGGATATCGCCGAGGTGCAGACCACCGAAGGCAAACTGTACCTGTTCGTCGGCATCGACCGCACCAGCAAGTTCGCGGTCACCCAGCTGGTCGACAAGGCTGATCGACGGACAGCGTGGGAGTTTCTCGAACACGTGCTGAAAGCCGTGCCTTACCGAATCCACACGATCCTGACCGACAATGGCATTCAGTTCGCCGAGCAACCCCGCAACCGAAACACCGCCTGGTCGCGTCAGATGCGCTTCGACATGATCTGCGACGCAAATGGCATCGAGCACCGACTCACGAAACCGAACCACCCGTGGACCAACGGACAGGTCGAACGGATGAACCGGACTATCAAGGAGGCGACCGTCAAACGCTTCCACTACGAAAGCCACGACCAGCTGCGCACGCACCTCGCCGACTTCATGGCCGCCTACAACTTTGCCCGCCGGCTCAAGACGCTCAGCGGGCTCACACCCTACGAATACATCGCCAAGATCTGGACGTCAGAGCCAGACCGGTTCATCGTCAACCCGATCNACTAAATATTCGTAGCGGCTTTAACCCGGCCGTCCGCGACGAGGCAGGAAGGGCTTGGATCCGTTCCCTCGAACACGGCCACCGCGCAGCGCGCCGCAACCATGTTTGTGCGTGCCAGTCCTTCTTGTGTAGATGCTGCAGCATGGGGAGTAGCGATCACGTTAGGCAATGCGATTAGAGCCCGACTGACATCAAGGTAGGTTGGGTCGCTTTCGCTGACGAACGTATCAAGCGCTGCGCCGGCGATCGCTCCGGAGCTTAGAGCATCAAGCAGGGCATGGTCATCGACTAATCCACCCCGCGCGGCATTGATGAGAAATGCAGTTGGTTTCATCTTAGCCAGCGCATCTGCATCAATGAGAAAGCGGGTTTCTGCGTTCAATGGAGCATGAAGGGTGACGTAATCACTCTCCTTAAGAAGGGTATCGAGCTCGACATAGGTCACGCCTGGCCTATCGATGGAATCCGGGTCGGAGCGCGGTGCGACCACAAGAATGCGCACGTCAAATCCTTGAAGCCGTTGCACCAGACTACGCCCAATCCGCCCCATGCCGACGATACCCACCGTCTTTTGGAACAGATCGCTCCCGACCAGGATCGACCAGTCTCCTAAAAGCATCTTGGCCTGGGTTTCGCGCAGACGATGTCCGACGGCCAACATCAACGCCATCGTGTGGTCGGCAACCGACGCATCATTGCCTCCGGCCGCGATACAAACCACTTTCCCGAGATCTTCCGCCGCTGCGGTATCGACCCTTTCAAAACCAACACCGCGACGCGAGATGACCTGAAGATCCGGCAACGCTTCCATTAGACCCCGCGTGACGCGGGCATGGCCTACGATCCATCCGGCTGCATCGGTCAACAAAGCCACCAGTTCTTCATGGGACAGGTCACCATCGGCCCGCCCGGGCGGCAGGTCAGCCAGCACTACCTCGCAGCCGGCCCCTTCTAGATATGCGATTGTCGCGGGATCAATGAAACGCTGCGTGATAACCACTCGTCGCGTTGTCGCGGTACGTTCCGATGACGACTGGAAGTTCATGCCAGTGCCTCTGCGATCGCCCTTCCCGCGGTTGCGGTGTCGGCTGTACCACCCAAATCGCGTGTCCGTGATTGCGTATCGGATAGCGCGTGTTCGATAGCGTGTAACACCGCTGTCGCCGCCTCCGCCTCGCCAAGATGGTCCAGCATCATTGCGGCTGCCCATATCTGCCCCACAGGGTTGGCAATTCCCTGCCCTGCTATGTCTGGTGCCGAGCCGTGGACAGGTTCGAACAAGGAAGGGAACAGGCGCTCCGGATTGATGTTGCCGGACGGTGCGATACCGATCGTCCCTGTGCAGGCGGGACCGAGATCGGAAAGGATGTCACCGAACAAATTGGAGGCAACGACCACATCGAACCTGTCCGGGTTGAGCACGAAATGAGCGGTGAGGATGTCGATGTGGTATTTGTCCCAGGTCACATTTGGGTAGCTGGTCGCCATGGCCTCCACCCGCTCGTCCCAATAGGGCATCGAGATCGAAATCCCGTTCGATTTGGTGGCCGAGGTCAGACGCTTGCGTTCGCGCTTTGCCGCCAGATCGAATGCATAACGCAGGATGCGATCTACCCCGACACGGGTCATGATCGTTTCCTGCATGACAACCTCCCGATCGGTGCCAGGAAATATTTTGCCGCCAACCGAACTGTACTCACCTTCGGTGTTCTCGCGCACGACCACAAAGTCGATGTCGCCGGGGCTGCGTCCGGCAAGCGGTGAGGTGACGCCTGGCATCAACCGCACTGGCCGTAGACTGACATACTGGTCGAACTCGCGCCGAAATTGGATCAGGGATCCCCAGAGCGAGATGTGATCTGGCACTGTGTCAGGCCATCCCACCGCACCGAAGAATATGGCGTCATGCCCACCAATTCGGGCTTTCCAGTCTTCTGGCATCATGCGGCCATGCTCGAGATAATAGTCGCATGAGGCAAAATCGAAATGGTCGAATTGCAGGGTAAAGCCGTACCGCTTTGCCGCAGCCTCCAATACACGCATGCCCTCTGGGACGACCTCCTTGCCGATCCCGTCGCCGGGTATGCAGGCAACGCGATAGGTGCGTGACGACATGGTAGTGTCCTTTTGAAAGGGGTTGCTCAACGTTCAGCCGCCCGCGACGTGACCAAACAGTCGATGGTTCCAAGCTCGGCGAACTGCGCCACGCAGCGCTGACCGATCGTTACCTTATGGACTCCGGTTAGCGCCCCAGTGCTGACGATCTGCCCGCGTGTTAGCGGCCGGCCCAGTGCCGCAGCTTGGCCGAGGGCAAAGGCAAATGCGGGAAGCGGCCCGTCCGGCTCTGCCCATAGTGGGGCGGTGCCAACCGGATTGCCGTCAATCGTCACCTCAGCGACCTTGCCTGCCAGCGCGGTGAGATCAACCGACGGACCAAGGATCAGCCCACTGTTGTTACCAAAGGCAGTGATCGCGGCGAGCGCGCCAAGCGTTGGCAACGTAGCAAGCGCACTGCTTGCCGCCTCGACCACCAGTCGGACGTCGCCGATTAGCTCACGAGCGTCGTCGATTGACCAGTCACGCTGATCCGGGTCCGCGTCGTCACCAAGGACGAGTGCGATCTCCGCCTCGAACGCCGAGCTGCCGCCGGTATAGA
The DNA here is from genome assembly GCF_001421915.1 of Sphingomonas sp. Leaf62. NCBI lineage: Bacteria > Pseudomonadati > Pseudomonadota > Alphaproteobacteria > Sphingomonadales > Sphingomonadaceae > Sphingomonas > Sphingomonas sp. Leaf62. The sequence goes on from NZ_LMLN01000005.1 coordinate 34,092, forward strand.
CGGGGACGTCCGACAGTGTGCTGGCGGGCACGATCGTGCGGGCAAAAATTGGGCCGATATAGCGGCTTGCACCGACCTGTTTGCGCCATGGATCGTTGATCTTAGCGACTTTCCAACCGCCAATGGCGTCGGACCAACGATCGATAGCGAGTGCTTGGGCGGCATAGGCGTCCGCGAGGGTTACGGGCGGTTCGCCTGGATAGGCAGAGATCGTCGTACCGGCATGGCGGGCAGCGATGAAGGTGTCGGCGATGGTCGACACGGTGACGGTGTCACTCTGAGGGTTCATGCCGCTACCTGCACCGTATCGCTGGCGACCAGCGCGGTCATGTTCACAATGCCACGCGTCGTTGTTGATGAGACGAGAACGTGCACTGGTTTCGACATGCCGAGCAGCATCGGTCCGACTGGAAGACCGCGCGTGATTGAGGTTGCGAGCGTCAGCGCAACATTGGCGGTGTCGAGCGACGGCATGACCAGCAGATTTGCCGGACCATCAAGGGTCGAGCTGGTGACGCTACGAGCGCGGATCGCGGCGTTGAGTGCACTATCGGCGTGCATTTCGCCGTCGATTGCGAGGTCCGGTGCCTGTTGCCGCACTAGCGCGAGCGCTTCACGCATTTTGCGCGCGCTTGGAGAATCTGACGCGCCGAAATTCGAATGCGACAATAAGGCTGCGGCAGGGATAATGCCGAAGCGACGTACTTGTTCGGCGGCCATCAGCGTCATTTCGGCCAATTGCTGCACAGTCGGGTCTGGGTTCAGGTGGGTGTCAGTGAAAAACAGGGTTCCGCCGTCGTGAATCAACCCAGTTAGTGCATAGGCGCGTGTCGCGCTGGCCACTCGCGGAATGATCTCCAGCACTTGGCGAGTTTCCTGCCACCAATCGGCGGGCGTGCCGCATAGCGCGGCATCGACCAGTCCCAACCGCAGTAGCATCGCAGCAGTGACGCTAGGCTGTTGCTTGACCCGTTTGCGCGCTGTGGTGGGAGGGACGCCGCGTCGCTCGACCAGTTCAGCATAGGCATCACCAAGCCTGACGTGGACATCCTCGCTACCCGTAGGATCGAAGATCTCAATATCCGTGCCCGGCTGAATGCGAAGGCCAAGCCGTGCGATCGCTGGCTTGATCACGGATGGCCTGCCGACAAGAACCGGTCGCGCCAGCCCCTCGTCGACAACAATTTGCGCAGCGCGTAGCACAGCGTCCGCTTCGCCGGCGGCATAGGCGACCCGCTTCGACCGCGCGCGCGCTGCCTCGAATACCGGCATCATCAATTGGGTTGAGCGATACGCGTAGCGGGAAAGGCTACCTCGATAAGCCGTCATATCGCTGATCGGCGCACGGGCAACGCCCGTCCGCGCTGCGGCTGCGGCCACAGCGGGGGCAACCTCCAAGATCAGGCGTGGATCGAACGGTTTGGGAATGATGTGGTCCGGACCGAACAGCAGAGGCTCTCCGCCATAGGCGTTTGCTACTACTTCGTCTGGTTCAACGCGGGCGAGACCAGCGATTGCCTCGACCGCGGCAACCTTCATCGCCTCATTGATTTCAGTTGCCTGACAGTCGAGTGCGCCACGGAAGATGTACGGGAAGCAGAGCAGGTTGTTGACCTGATTGGGATAGTCCGATCGCCCGGTGGCGATAATTGCGTCGGGGCGTTCGACGCGGACCACATCGGGCCTGATTTCCGGCTCCGGGTTCGCCATGGCGAGGATCACGGGCTTTGCCGCGAGCAGTGGCAGCCATTCGGGCCTGAACACGCCGGGGGCGGAAAGGCCGAGGAAAATATCGGTTCCCGCGATTACATCCGCCAGCGCGCGTGCGTCGGTCGTCCGGGCATAGCGCGCCATATTGGAGAGCATGGCCGTTCGACCGGCGTGGATGACCCCGTCGATATCGGTGAGCGTGACGTTGGCGACCTGCAATCCCAGCTCGACCAGCAGGTTGACGCAAGCCAGCGCCGCGGCGCCCGCGCCTGACGTTACAAGCTTCACGTCCTCGATCCGCTTGCCCTGTAACAGCAGCGCGTTGCGTACCGCGGCGGCAACGACGATCGCGGTGCCATGCTGGTCATCATGGAAGACCGGAATTTTCATCCGTCGACGCAACTCTGCCTCGATCGCGAAGCATTCAGGAGCCTTGATGTCCTCGAGATTGATTCCGCCGAACGTTGGCTCCAACGCGGCGACCGCATCGCAGAATGCCTTAGGGTCGTTTGCGTCGACCTCAATATCGAAGCTGTCGATCCCGGCAAACTTGCGGAACAGGATCGCCTTGCCCTCCATCACCGGCTTGGAAGCGAGCGGGCCGATGTTCCCAAGGCCAAGCACGGCGGTGCCGTTGGTAATGACGCCAACCAGATTGCCGCGCGCGGTGTAATCCTGGGCAGTGATCGGGTCCGCTGCGATCGCTTCGCACGCTGCCGCAACACCCGGAGAATAGGCCAACGCCAGATCGCGCTGTGTTTCCATCCGCTTGGTCGCGTGCACCCCCAGTTTACCCGGCACCGGCAGGCGATGATAATCCAGGGCGGCTTGCCGAAAGTCGTCGTCTATGCTCACAAGGCTTGTCCTCGAATCTGTCCGGGTCCGTCAGAAGCGGAAGCTTGCCCAGAGGGCGGCATAGGATGAATCCTGATATCCCGCCGCTGTTAGGCCGCTTTTGGCGAAGGCATGCTCGAGCCGGCCGGTGAAAGACAGGCGGGGGCTGACACTCCAGATTGCCTGCAACCGCGCCACGTCAACGGTGCGACGCCCGCCAACGCCTGCGGTTCCGGTGAAGGGCGTGCCGTTCGACCGGTAAACTGCGTCGCTGACCGTGTCTCGCCAAGTAAACTGATATTCGCCGGTCACGCGAAGCGTCCGGGTGGGCGAAACGGTCAGGCTCGGTGCGAGCGCCACAAGGTTCGTAGGCGTCAGATAGCCTTGGTAGCTATAGTAGATGTTGTTGCCATAGGGTGCGAAGGCGTTTCTGAGCTTGCTACCATCATACGCGCCGCCCCCCGTCGCGTAATCGAAGTGCAGACCTAGACGGGGGGCGGTATTCGCCTTGCCCAACCGGTATGTGCCGGCGAGCAGCACCTGCCATGCGTCTAGGGGGCGATCACCATAGCGGCCGCCCTGATGGTTGGTAGTCCAGTCGATTGTGAACCGACCTACATCACCCCATAGATGCGCGCCGACATATGTCCGCTCCTCACGTGCCTTTTCCGCGCCCCATGTCACGGCACGGTTGCGCAACCGCCAAACGAAGGGGTCAAGATAAAGCTTTGCGCCACCTAGCAATTGCTTCGGAAGTACGATCCCAGTCGTGACGCCGCTGAACCGTCGGCCCCAATCAATCGGATCGTCACCGATCCCGCCGTTGCCATAGGTCGTGTAATAGAGGTCGAATACATCAGCACGTAGTGTCGATCCTCTTGCCCATGCTCGGACGCCGGTCAAACTGGTTTGCACGGTGTTGTTGTCACGGTTGGCGACTAGAAGGTTCGCTCCGTCGATAAATACCTGTCGGCCGACACGAGCCCCAACATCGACCTGACCAATTTCCGTGGTGCCATCAACGAACGCCTGTTGCACCAGCAGCTTGTTTGAGAGCGTACCCGATGGCAAACCAATGTTTTTGCCATCCATTGGTCCTCGCGCGAGTTCGCCGAAAGCGCGGAAATGTTTCCCTAAGTGCAGATCCGCACCTAGGGTCAGGACCCATTGATATGAGGATCGCGATCTGATTCAGGCTCTGCGAGGAGACC
>NZ_LMLN01000006.1:0-528 GCF_001421915.1 Sphingomonas sp. Leaf62
TTCGTCATCGAGTTCGCCTTTCACCTTAAGGAGAACTCTCCACTTTTCCGGGGCAAGTCCAGTGAAACTCAACGGTGAAATGGTCTACCTCTGGCGTGCCGTCGATCAGGAAGGCGAGGTGCTGGAGAGCTATGTGACCAGGACGAGAGACAAGGCCGCAGCCCTGATGTTCATCAAGAAGGCGCTGAAACGCCATGGAGCACCGGACAGGATTACGACCGATGGTCTGCGCTCCTACCGTGCCGCAATGAACGACTTGGGCAACGCCGACCGGCAAGAGATTGGTCGCTGGGCAAACAACCAGGTTGAGACCAGCCATCTGCCGTTTGACGACGGGAGCGTGCAATGCAGCGCTTCCGGCAGATGAGGGCGCTACAGAAGTTTGCCTCCGTCCACGGGCCTGTCAGGAATTTCGTGTGCGGACGGGCGGATGCACATTACGCCGCCATGGCGCGGATGAAGCGTTCGCCGAAGATGACGGCGAACTGGGCCTTGGCCATGGTCCACTCACGTGGCGGCATCCTCCAC
>NZ_LMLN01000006.1:621-106472 GCF_001421915.1 Sphingomonas sp. Leaf62
CGAGCCATTTTTTCACAACGATCAACATCCTGAGAGCGTTGGAAATTGGCTCAAATAAGGTATATATAATAATATTAAAATAATATATAAACTTTCCGCAATAAAACGTATGAATCTCATCATGTTGGCTCGTTGCGATGGAGCGCAGATGGAACCGGATTCGGACAAAGAACTTTGGAACGGCGAGCAGCGAGCGCCGGCGATATCTTCGTCCGAGTTTGCCCGAAAGTTCGGCCAGTTGCGGCAAATGCAGGACGATCAGGCGATTGTCGTTACCCATCATGGTCGCGGCACGCATGTCCTCACTACCGTTCGTCATTATGCGGCGCTGCAACAATCAAAAATTAATGATTCCAAAGAATCAATTCTGACAGCCAGCGTCCAAGAATTAGCGAATTGCCTCAATATTGGAGTGCTGCTGATCGATTACGATCTGCGTATCATCGTTGCCAATCGGGTCGCGCATGTTCAACTAGATTGCACCGATGGAGAATTGTCCGGTCGGAAGGTATTCGAGGCGCTGCCAGTGTTTCAGGAGTCTCTGATCGAGACCTACGTGAAGCGTTCGATTGCGAGTAAGGAACCCTATTCCGCCGAAATCCCGTCGCTGTTTCGTAAGGACACTTGGGTCCGTGCTGAAATCTACCCGTTTAGCAAATATGTGACAGTTCTGTTTCACGACATCACGGACGATATGAAAGTCCACCGATTGGCCGACGCCCGCAAGTCTCTGCGGGAGGCGATCGCGGTGCATGATGGAATCAGCTATGTATGCGTAAATACCCGAGGCCATATCGAACAGGCCGAACCGGCCTTCTGCGATATTTTACGCCTATCCGAAGACCGGCTGCTGCATGTCGCGCTAGCCGACCTGATCCCTGTCAGTCAGCGGGTGGCGTTTCGCGAGGCGCTCGACCGGGTGTTAAGCGGGGAGGGCGCGCGGACCATCGACAGCGCAGTCCTGTCGAACGACGGGCGGGAGCTGCCGGTCCGCCTCACTCTTGCCGAATTGCGCGGCATTTATGGCAACGAGGGCGCGATCGCGTTGCTAACTAAGCGGTAGCGACTCGGTCGGCGGTCCTCATGATTTGCCGTAACAGATCCTGACGGTAGTCGGCGAAGTCTGGTACCCCTGTCACGGATGCGCATATTTGTATTGGTCTCAGTCGCGCAAACCCGGCCTGACGGCGGACAGAGGTCTGGCGCGCAATACTAAGTCGGATCGACATTCAGCGGAGCCAGGCCATGGCAGCGGCGAGGTGGACGAAGCCGTTGAAATGCACGGTTCGTCGGTCGTAGCGGGCGAAGCGACGGAAGTGTTTAAGGCGACTGAAGCATCGCTCGATCTGGTTACGATGCCTGCAGATACCGGCATCGTGAGGAATGGTGACCTTGCGGTTGCGCCTGGACGGGATCGCCGCTGCGGCGTCGATATCTGCTGTCTGGTCGCGCAAGTCGTTGCCATCATGGGGAACGCCTGATCCTTGCCCCCCTTCCCCAGTCGAGCCTGCTGGTGGGCGCGAACGATCATGCTGTCGGTCTTGAGATACTGGTTGTCCCGGTCGACCGTCAGCGCCTCGAACATCATCCGCCGCACCATAAGGATCCCGGCCTCAAGGTCCTGCGCCGGCGCTGGGTCGTCGGGCGCGCTTCAGATGGATGACCGTATGGAAGCGCCTCGCGCGCCATTACGAGCGGCGCCTCGACGTCTCCGAGGCCATGATCCATGTGGCCCCCGGCAGCCTTATGCCGCGCCGGATTGTCCATCCCCGAACATTGTCAAACGCACTCTTGGGCGGGATCCTCGGCATCGATCGCGCAGCTTCTGCTAAGGCAATCCGCGATCAACGTCGGCACGATTAGTAGTTCCACGCTTGGAATAGAATTCGCCCGGTATTGATTACGGTTAATAATTCCGTCTGACCGGTTCCTATAACGGTTTCGTCGATGCACCGGCAAAATCGAAGCGCTGACGTAGACGAAGCGGATTAGCCATAGGACACGTAACGATGATTCCGTAAAATGGTAAGAAAAAATAGGACTGTATATATTGTGGACGCTCGTCTCTAATTGTAAGTTTTTCGCCATACTGTCGCATGAAGCGTAATTGACAATACGATATAAGTCGTTTAGGACTGATATGGCGATAAATTCAAACAAGCTTGCAAGTGATATTTGGGGCGTGATACTACGGTAATTGTCGCAAGCGGCGATGGAGATAGTTTTCATCAAATCCGGCGATCTGAACCAACTTGACAGGATCGAGCAGCGTCACACCGCCGCGTTTCAACGCCATCGCTCCGGTCAATCGCAAGTTCTTCAGTACGCGGTTGATGTGCACCGGGGTCATACCCAGCGCATCCGCCAACACCAATTGCGACAGTGGCAACGGGAATTCTCCGTTCCCGGTAAGGCCGATGTTGCGCGCCCGCAGATAGAGTTCGCAGATTAAATGCGCGACGCGTTCCGTCGAGCTACGTCGTCCCATGCTTACGATCCATGCGCGCATCACCCCCTCGTCGACCAGCTGCGCCGAATACATCGCTGCAGCGATATTCGGATGCTGCTGCATCAGCGCGGCCATGTCGTTCTTGGACACTATAGCGACCGACGCCGGCGTGATCGCCTGTATGCTATGATCCATTTCCGCCAGCAGCTTCACGTGGAGGTCACACGCATCGCCCGGCATCAGGAAAGCCATAATCTGGCGAGTGCCGGTCGGCAGGATTTTGTACCGGCAGGCCCACCCTTCCAGCACGACGAACATCGGTCCGGGTTCGTCACCTTCGCGGATTAGGTCAGATCGGGCGGCATACTGCCTTGGCCGCGCCGTGACACGTTCCAAGGCGTAAGCATCTTCGTCCGTCAAATTAGCCAATCCGCGTAGTTTCTGAACAAAAAGATTAGCCATGCCCGGTTTTACACGCCTCCGCGTAATACCAAATATTAATTGATTATATTGCTCGTTGTTATTGTAGATTATTGCAATTACTTTATAATTGCGCTAGCGTGCGCCACCGTTGGCATGGCTTCCCCAGGCGTCGACGGCTGGTAGCGTATTCGAGCTCCCGCCTGCAAAACGGTAGGCGTGATCAATGCCCGACATCGATACGAATGACCGGTTGCCGTTTCCGGTTGATCCCTTGCTTGCCATCGCTCATGGTCGCGCCGCGCTGGCACTGGTTGAGAGCCTTATCCACGGGCTGTGCGAAGCCGGCGCACTCACCACCCAACAGTCGCTCGAGATCGTTGAGCGGGCGATGGACGTCCAGTTTGACCATGCGACAGAAACCGATGGCGTCACAACGGATCTATGGAAGTCGCATACGATTCTGTCGCTGATCGCTCAATCGATACGAATCGATGTCGAAAACGCACCGCCGGCAGACTAGTCGAGCTTTAGGACAACGATAGTCATTGTCCATGCCGTGGAAATGTCGCACATAGCATCAACGATTTTCCAGGTTCTGCGATGTAGCTATCGCATGGGCATGCGTTCCGCATGAGCCTTTGCATGTCCGTCATCGGCTACTGATCGTCATCTGGCGATAAAGTGTGCTCGTAACGTTCAGCGAGTGCGTTGAATACGCTTTCAAGCGCGAGGTTCAACTGCAGCGCGACGCTGTCCAAGCCTAAAGCTGCCGCTATACGAGCGTTCGCCGAAATTTCGGTAGCAAGCAGCTGATACAGGTTTCGGGCAACCTCCTTCGAGAAACTATCCATTCTTTCGCCTCCGCGAGGAGAGAGTACGAAGATACCGATGCATGTTCTACATAAATGTTTATTATTTAAATAACTAACCTGGGTTAAATGGACATGGCTCGCGACAGCCCTTTCACCGGCGCCGACTTCACCGACAGCTTGCGCGATGCCGAGGTGCGGATCAGCATGGACGGACGCGGCCGCTGGATGGACAACGTGTTATCGAACGGCTTTGGCGGTCGCTGACGTACGAATGCGGCTATCTGAACGCGTTCGAGACGAGCTGCGAACTGCGGACCGGGCTCGGCCGGTGGATCACTTATTACAACCGGCAGCGGCCTCTCTCCCGCTTCGCCAGCCAAAGGCCGGACAAGGTGTATGGGCGGGGCAACGCAACGCCATATCCACGGCATGCCCCGGATACGGCGTTCGCAACAATGGCTGCATAAACCAACCGGGTAAAGCTTAGCTCAGCCGCCAAACTGTCCAGAAAGGCGGGATCACCGAAATAAATGTTTGCACACAAGCTGCCCACGAGTTCTGGCGGTGCGCGCAGTTCGAAAATTGATTAGGCAGCGCTGGGTGTCGTGGCCAAAGCGCGAGGCTTGAGGGACATGGTCTGCTTGATGATGTCCGTAGTGCATAAGGTGCGCGATGGGCGGCCGATAAGATACCCCTGAATCGCCGAGCAGCCTTCGCGCGCAACGATGGAAAGCTGCGCGGGCTGTTCGATCCCCTCTGCCAGCACCCGCATGTTCAGTTTCGCGCCAAGGGCCGTTACCGATTGCAGGATGGCTACCGCTTGTTCGTCACGCTCGATCTCCGCAACGAACGATGCGTCCAGCTTTAGGCAATCGAACGGGAAGGATCGCAGGACATCAAGCGAAGAGTAGCCGGTACCAAAATCGTCGAGTGCGATGGCAATGCCCATCGCTTTCAACGCTCGCAGCTGGGCGAGCGCGAACTGGCGATCGTGAATAATTGCGCTTTCCGTCAGTTCGAGTGTCAGGCGTTCTGCCGCCAAGCCGCTGTCGGCAAGTGCATCATGCACGGTTTCGATCAGCCTTGGATCACTTAGATGCTTCGGGGAAAGGTTGACGGAGACACAGTGCCGGTTAGGCCAAAGCGCTGCTTCGAAACAAGCTTGCCGCAATATCCAGATGCTTAGGGGTACGATTTCCCCGCTCTCTTCGGCCAGCGGAATGAAGGTCGCCGGCGAGATCATACCCTTTACGGGATGTTTCCAACGGACAAGCGCCTCGTAGCCAAGGATTTCTCCTGTCGCGATGGCGGCCTGCACCTGGAAATGCAGTTCGAAATCTTGCGTTTCGATCGCCTTACGAAGCTCGGCAACGAGTTCGCGTCGTGTGCGTGCGGCATCATCCATCTGTGCATCGTAGAAACACGGTTCAGCCGAATGGTTGGATTTCGCGCGGTACATGGCCAGATCAGCTTTCGCGAGCAGCGCATCGGCATCGAAGCCGTCGTGGATAGCGAGCGCGACACCGATATTGGAGCTGATGGAGGCAGTGAACCGATCAAACGTGAAAGGCGCGACGAACGCCATGCGTAGTCGGTCCAGGAAATCGGTCAATTGTTCAGGGCTGTCATAGGAAACGACCGCCGCGAACTCATCGCCGCCAAGCCGCCCGACACACTCGCCCGGCTTCAGCAGCGAACTTAATCGAGCCGCAAGCGCTATAAGCAATTGATCGCCGGCCTGGTGGCCATGGGTGTCATTGACGACCTTGAAGCGCGACAGGTCCATCATGATCACGGCCATGCCGGTATAGCCGCCCTTCACGAGGAAGCGGCGCTGTAGCTCATCGAGAAAGCTCATTCGGTTGGGGAGATCTGTCAAGCCGTCGTGCAGCGCCATTCGCCGCAGCCGACGGTAGGATTCGTTTTGCGAATGGGAGTCTATCAGCGCGCTGATCGCGGCACACCCTACGATGATCAGCGACGCTATCGCGGTCGTGATGGCTAGGCCCATCATCGTCGGACCCGACAGGCCATCGCCCATTTTCAAGACGGCGATGCGCATCGCGGCCATGCCGGTGAAGTGCAAGGCTGCTACGGCGAGCGCCAGCAGCAAGACGGCGTGCGTGCGCCGCCATGACCGACGAACGTTCAGCCGATGAAACGCGATGCCGCTTATTGCGACCGATAGCAGTACGGACGCTGCAACATATCCCCACGCCCAGGTAACGATGCCGTCAACGCGGTACGCTGCCATTCCCAGATAATGCATGATCGAAATAGCGGAACCGACGATGCTACCGCCAGCTATGCCGCCCCATCGTTTCCGGGAAGCCGCCAGACCAAGTCCGGGTATCGCGAGGCCGACTGCCGCAAGTAGCGACAATAGCGTTTTCAACGGATCGAGCACGACTGGCGCTTGCGTACGAAAGGCCATCATTGCAACAAAGTGCGTTGCCCAGACCATTGTGCCCGTCGCAACTGCGGCGAGGACAATCCAGCCATGCCGGCTCTGGCCGGTGGCGGATCGGATGCGGCCAAAGAGCTGGACCGTTGCTGCGGATCCGATCAGACATACCAGGAGTGCCAGTGCGACAAGCCTCGCGTCGTGTTCCTGGGCGATACACAGTGCCACCTGCATCATGCCGCATTGCCCCTTAGGTCCCGGCGGCTTTCCAGCATCAGCGCAGCTTGGCGGGCCAATCCAGCAAGATACGCTTTCTGGTCGTCGGAGGCCGCTTGTCGACGAACCGTATCAACGACGCACAGTGCGCCGACTTCGATGCCGCTCAACAAGCGCAGGGGAGCGCCGATATAGTAGCGAACATGCGGCTCACCGCGAACAGCTGGCAGCGCGGCAAAACGTGGGTCGGCCTCAGGATCGCAACATTCGAGCACGCTGCCCTGCTTAATGGTGAAGGTGCAGAAACTGTCGTTGCGCGGCATGCAACCGACTGGGAAGCCGTAGCCAGCAGCGATGTTTTGCGTTTCGTCGTGGATGAGAGAAACTGCTGCCATTGGCGCCAGAAAGGCTGAGGCAGCGGCACTTACGAAGCGATCGAAAGCCGACGTCCCGGAAAGGGTCGCCTCCGTCAGACCGCGAACTGCGATAGTGCGACGCCGCTCTCGCAGCAAATTCCCAAACATTGACCTGCCACCGTATTCCATGACGGCGACGCTACTCCGCGCGGTGCTAACGGAAGGCTAACGTCTCAGTTACTGCGGTTTTGAAATAGGCGATCTGATGACAGTACCGAACGAAAAGGATGGATGTACGAAAGTTGATACAAGTTAGTTTCGACTACTCCATATATGTAATACGATCTATATCGTATACTTTGCAAGTGTAATATCCATAATTTCCGCATTATTGACGAAATACATCGTTAATACTGCCATGCCATTACTTAGGGATAGAGAATCGGTACGGAGTATTCCAGTTGCGAAAAATTCTTTGCGCGGTTGCGCTCTCATGCTGCGTGATCGTTGGCGCGCCTATGGCGGTTGCGCAGACGGCAAGTGGTGTCCTCACCGTTGAAGTCACGGTTGTATCGACCTGCGCTGTCGGCAGCGGTACGCTTGCCTTCGGGACCGTTGATCCGGCGGCGGGTACGAATACGCCGACACGGGTCAACGTCAACGTAACCTGTACGCAGGGTACGCCGTTCTCGGTCGGTCTAAGCGATGGTGCTAATGCCACCGGCACGCAACGCCGCATGAAAGGTTCCAACCAGTCGCAGTATCTCGCCTATAACCTTTTTCAGGACAGCGCCGGTACGCAACGTTTCGGCAATAACGTCACCGCGCAGCGTCTTATCGGTCAGACCGGTCTTGGCGCGACTGCCAACTCAATTCCGGTCTATGGCTCGATCGTCGCAGGCCAAAGCGCCCCCGCAGACGTGTACTCGGACACCGTTCCGATCACGGTCTATTACTAAGCCCGAACCATGACAGCGGCTTTCATCTCTTCGACCTTGGGCGGGCTCGGCCTTGTGCTGTCGGCGGCGCTGCTATTCCCGGTCGCGGCGCAGACCTCAAGTGGCACGGCCGAGGGGGGCGGCCTGTCGGTTGCACCAGTGCAGCTGACGCTGGCAGAAGGGACGCGGAGTACTTCTACGATCGTCAGCAATCCGGGTAATGGTCCGGTGACGGTTCAGGTCCGGCTGTTCAGTTGGACGATGGTGGGCGACGAAGAAGTTTACGGCCCTGCCACGGATGCGGGGTTCAGCCCGCCGCTGTTCCGCCTGGAGGCGGGCGGCGCGCAGGCTGTCCGGGTCGTCGCCAAGGCACCCGCCGGTCCGCTTGAGCGAAGCTATCGGTTGGTCATCGATCAGTTGCCCTTGGCTGGTGCGCCGGGGCAATTGCAATTGCCGGTTCGCATGATCCTTCCCGTGTTCGTCGCACCGGCTGCCGGAGTTTCAAGGTCTCGCTATTTGGAATGGCGCGCGCGCCAGGAACCAAAGACGAATCAAGTCACGATCACCGTCAAGAACCGCGGAGCGGTACATGCCAAGTTTGTCGAACTCACGGTGCAGGACGGCGATAAGTCGAAGGTAATTGCGCCTGGCCTGGCTGGCTACGCCCTAGCCGGACAGGAGCGTTCGTGGACCTATGAAGCCACCACACCGACCAAAATCGTGACGCTTACGGTCCAGGAAGGCGGCAAACTCTTACGCTCGTCCGTCTTGCTGACGCAGTAATGATCGCGTCATGCCCGGATTTTTGTTCGCGCTCGGTCTCTTGGCCGTTTCGCCCGGATCGTTGGCGGCTGCTGTGCAGCTAACCACCACCGAACAACCCGTAGCTGGCGAAATTTACGCGCAAGCATGGGTCAACGGCATCGATACCGGCAGCGTCATCGAACTGTTCGGGAACGCAGACGATCTGGAAGCGACTGCTAGCGACCTAAGAATGTTAGGGATTGACGCGGTTTCGAAAGATGGTCCGGTCCGCCTCCGTAGCATCACTGGGCTCGCCTACCACCTCGATCGGGCTACGCAAGTCCTGAACATCGAGGTTGCGCCTTCTGCCATGCGCCGAAGCGAGATCGCGGTCACCGCAACGCACGCCGACGCGGTGTTGCCGGCATGGGGTAGTCTCCTCAACTACTCGGCATATGGCGACGATACCGGCAATATCGGCGCTACCGGCGAGCTCCGCCTGTTCGGCCCCGTCGGCACGGTTTCGAGCGGCGTGCTCGTCAATCGAAATCCAGAGCGTCGCAATTTTGACGTCCGACGTTTGGAAACGCGGTACGTGTTCGAGAATCTTCGGTCGGCCCAGCGACTGACAATTGGTGATTTCATCAGCCCTGACGGTTCGGCCAACGGCGCCATTCGAGCAGCTGGCGTTCAGCTCGCTACGGACTTCACGTTGCAACCCGACCTCGTCACGATGCCGTTGCCACAACTGACCGGTGGTAACGGCGTGCCATCGACGGTGGACCTGTACGTCAACGGCGTTCGTCGACTAACCCAGGACGTCAAAGCAGGCCAGTTTGCCGTATCTGGCGTGCCGATGGTCGACGGTGCCGGGCAAGTCTCGCTGTTGGTCCGTGATGCGCTGGGCCGCGAGAGCGTCCAGCAGCTGTCCTTCTACAGTTCGCGTCAGTTGTTGCGACCGGGCTTGACTGCCACGTCGGCGCAGGTCGGTCTGCTAAGACGCAATGCCTTCATTGTTGGTGATCGATACGGTGCCGGTTTCGCGTCCGGCGCGCTTCGCCACGGTGTAAGCGACCGGCTGACTGCAGAAGCACGGCTCGCGGTGGCGGGAACAGCACAGGTTGCCGGTGCCGGTCTGATCTCTAAGCTGGGCGAGTTCGGCATCTTGGCATTTAGTGGTGATATCTCGCATTCGAACGGCGCAACGGGCGCGGATGCGACCATTTCGTTCCGGCGCGATGATCCGCGTATGTCTGCCTCCATCGTTGCCCAAAAACGCTTTGGGAAATTTGAGACGCTGGCGAACCAACGGTTCTTCCGCGAGGACTGGACGCTTCAGGTTGGCGGGGCATGGCGTTCACCCGTTCTTGGCGGGCTTTCGCTTTCCACGACATTTCTGCATTCGCCGCGTTTAAACACGCGTATCATCGCGGCAAGCTGGTCGCGTTCAATCGGCAACCGCTTGTCGGCCTTCGTCAACGTCGTTGAAACCCGGGCGCGACGGTCCGGTCTGCTCGCGGCAGTCGGCGTTACGTTACCCTTGTCGAACCGCTCATCGGCGATCGTTCAGGCATCGCATAACGCGCAGGGCCTGTCCGGCGCCGCAAGCTGGGCTCGGTTCGGCGAGGTGGATCAGGGCACTGACTTACGCACGACCCTCTCGATGACGCCTGATCGCGCTACGTCATTAGGTGGCGGCCTAACCTTTCGGGGGCGGTCAGGCGAGATTGGCGGTGACGTCCAAATCGATCGTCGTCACTCTGCTGGTCGGGTGTTCGCTTCGGGAGCAGTATTGTGGGTCGGCGGGCGACCAGAGCTGGCCAACGCCGTCGGGCAAAGCTTTGTCGTAGTGCAGACCGGCCAGCCCAACGTTGCCGTTAACCTTGAGAACCGCCCTGCCGGACGGACGCGCTCGGATGGCAGCCTGTTTCTGCCCAACCTCCCTGCCAATGCGACCGCGCGGATAGCGCTCGATTACGATGGGATCGATTTCGAACACGAGGTCGCCAAAGCCGAAGTGCTTGTGCGGACACGCGGTGCCGGCGGCGCTGTCGTAAAATTGCCGGTCCGCCGTATTCGCGCTGCGACCATTCACATCCTGCTGCCCAACGGACAGCCCATTCCGATGGGGTCACTGGTACACCGTCAGGGTCGTCTGGACGATATGGTCGGCTATGAAGGTATTGCCTATCTAACGGATATTGAAGAGAATGTTACTGCAGAGGTCGAGATGGGAGGTGACCGCTGCAATATTCAATTTCAGCAGGGAACGACCGATGCAGTCATCTGCCATCCGCTGTAAGCAAGGGCTTCTCACAGCTGCCGTTGCCTTCTGTTGCCTGTACGCATCAACGGCAAGTGCGGTATCGTGCACGGTCTCGACAGTGCCGGTAAGGTTCGGTGTCTATAATCCGCTGCAGACTGCGCCACTCTCGACGACTGGAACGATAAACGTCGCCTGTACCTGTGCCGTGGTCGATTGCGTGGCCTTCGGCTATCGGATCGACGTGTCGGCGGGACAGTCCGGTAATCTGGTACAGCGCGAACTGCGGGACGGCACGAAGCGGCTGCAGTACAATCTCTATTCGGACCCCGGGTTTACCAGCCTCTGGGGTACCGGCATCGGTGCTACTGGAGGGGTCGGTTTCCTCTACCTGTTAGCTTTGTTCGGATCGCGGCAACCGGTAACGGTCTATGCTCGGCTTCCTGCACGACAGACTGCGCAACCCGGTGCCTATTCTGACACCCCGGTAGTAACCATTATTTATTAAATGACGATGGAACCAGAATGGGGGTCTGGCGTATAGCAGCCGTGAAAGGGGGCTGCTTTGCGCATTTTACGCTGTTTGATCGCTGCTGGACTGTTGTCGTCTGGCGTATCCGCGTGGGCCGAAACCGCGCCGGGGACCCTAACCGTGGGCGCCGTCGTTATCGATCGGTGCATCGTGTCGAACGCCGTATTGAGCAACGTCATTGTAAAATGCAACGCTGCAGCACCGCCTCACCGCGTGATAGACGAAATAAAGCCGTTTGCGAGCGCTGGTGAGCGAGTTCGTAAAACGGTTCTCTTCTAGCGTCTTGAAGCACATCGTCAAAACAGGTGCACCGCCTGGAAATATGGCTGCGGGCGGGTAGGGCAGGCCCCGTGCCCGCAAGTCAATCAGTCCGTTTTGATGCCTCAACTTGTCGCCCGAAGTGATCCGGCTGGTCGTACTCATGCACGTGCGCTTTCCGCTGTCGCTGCGCAACGTCGAGGACCTGCTGTTCCACCACAGCCGCGCCGGCTCATGACCGATCTCGTTCCCAATCGGAAGAGTCGATGACGTCATGATCGGCCCCGCCTTTGACCCATATCGAGAGGCTTGGGCATGATACGGACCGCGATGGCCGCACCATACGCCTTGGCCATGAAATCCAGGACAGCGTTAGAGGATGGTGAGGCACCGGCAAAGGCTGGCTGTTCATGCACTTCGCGAGCCATCGTCTTCATTTTTTCTTGCCCCGCCAGGAACGCTGTCAGATCGGGCAAGCCGCCTGCCATCAACTCCGCGATCCGGCTGAGCGGAAAGCCGAAGCTTTTGAGTGCGATCACCTGGTGCGGGCGGGCAATCTGTTCGGGGCCCTAGATACGCCATCCCGCGGCGGTTCGCGCCGCCCGGATCAACCCATCCGCTTCGTACACGCGCAGGGCCTTGCCGCTGACGCCTAACCGACGAGCGGTTTCGGCAGATCGCAGATATGGTCCGGGCTTTGCCAATCCGTCATCCTTCTTCGAACGAATCGGCTTATCGGTTCTGCCCCGGGGGCCGATGCAAGAATATACTGCCTTCCCGATCAAACATCCCGATGGGACGGGGTCGCAAAGCCGTGGGGTGTCCTTCCGCCCCACGGCTTGGCATCTCGCTAGGCACTTCGATGCGGCGCAAGCGACTCTAGCATGAGGACAACGGCGGCGCGGTCCTGCGCCGAGAAGCCGTCGGCCAGCTCATCAATCAGGTCGGATGGCACACTATTGGCATCGGCCGGCCGGCGGGCCGCGACCCTATAGGTTGTCTCTAGGCTGCGGAGTGGACGACGGTCGAGCCCCGCCCTCATGCCGCTGTCGAGCCGGGTGGCCCTCGCCTGCCTTGGTTCCTCGTCCAGCGCCGACCGGAACACGCTCTCCACCTCGCCCGCTTTCAGAAAGCCGCGACTGGCACGATCGAACATCTGCATCGCCAACACCTCTCATTTCGCTGAGGCGGGTGGCGAGACGACGTGCCTCGACCGGATCTGCGACGGCCAAGGGGACCATTATAGGACGGTTGACGATTTTCCGCAGGTACAACCTGCGGCGATAGTGATAGCGCGCGCCGCGCGGCTACCGATAGGAAATCAAGGCCACATCCACGTCTCGCCCGAACGGCGGCGCGGACCTGTCATGCGGGCGGACGATACCATCATGTGCGCATCTTGGTGCACAATCCGGTGTCCCGCGAGGGCGCGGCCGGACGCCGGAATGGCGAATTCATGTGGATTCAGCGCGAATGTGGAGCGGGTGAAGGGAATCGAACCCTCGTCGTAAGCTTGGGAAGCTTCTGCTCTACCATTGAGCTACACCCGCGTCGGTCCTTCAGCCCTTACCCGGCGGGACTGTGCTGTCAAGCCGGGAGGAGCAACGAGGCGTCGCCATAGGAATAGAAACGATATTCCTGCGCGATGGCGTGGGCATACGCCGCCTGCATCCGTTCCCGCCCCATCAACGCCGATACCAGCATGAACAGCGTCGATTTGGGCAAGTGGAAGTTGGTCATCAGGCCGTCGATGCCACGGAACCGGTAACCGGGGGTGATGAAGATCGCGGTGTCACCCTCGAACGGCTGGACCCGGCCGGCGTCGTCGCAGGCGCTTTCGATCAGACGCAGACTGGTGGTGCCGACCGCGATCACCCGGCCGCCGGCGGCGCGGGTCGCGTTCAGGCGGTCGGCGGTCGTGGCGTCGATGCAGCCCCATTCGGCATGCATCCGGTGGTCGTCGGTATCCTCGGCCTTGACCGGCAGGAAGGTGCCCGCACCGACATGCAGCGTCAGCGTCGCATGGCCGATCCCCGCTGCGTCCAGCGCCGCCATCAATGCCGGCGTAAAGTGCAGCGCGGCAGTGGGGGCGGCGACCGCACCCGCCTCCCGCGCGAACAGCGTCTGGTAATCCTCGGCATCGCGCGCGTCGGCACCGCCGCGTTTGGCGGCGATATACGGCGGCAGCGGCATCCGCCCGGCACGCTCCAGCAGCAGTTCGACCGGCTCGTCGCCGGCGAAGTCGAGCGCGAAGCTGCCATCCTCACCCCGATCGCCGGCGATCGCGGTGACGCCTGTGCCGAAATCGATCGTGTCGCCGTCGCGCAGCCGCCGACCGTTGCGCACGAACGCCCGCCAGCGGCGCGGCCCCTCGCGCTTGTGCAGCGTCGCGCCGATGCCCGCGTCGCCGCGCCGCCCCTCCAGCTGTGCCGGAATGACGCGGGTGTCGTTGAACACCAGCAGGTCGCCGGGTCGCAGGCAGGCGGGCAGGTCGCGCACGCCCCGGTCGAGCGTGGCATCGCCGTCGAGCACCAGCATCCGCGCCGCGTCGCGCGGGGCGGCGGGGCGCAGCGCGATCCGATCGGTCGGCAGCTCGAAATCGAACAGGTCGACGTGCATCGCCGGTCGTCGCTCGCCCGGGGTTAGCGGGCGGGGGCGGGCTGGGTCCGCCGGGGCGCGGCAGCGGGCCGGGGGCGCGGCGCGGTGGCGGGCAGCGGTGCGACCGTTTCGGGCAGGACGACCGGCGCTTCGGGCTGATAGGGCGGGGGATTGTCGCTGGCGATATAGGCGTGGACGACGCGCGATGGGTCGGCCGGCGGCTCGCCCTTTTCGATCGCATCGACATATTGCATGCCGTCGATCACCCGCCCGAACACGGTATATTTCTTGTCGAGCGCGAGGCGCGGGGCGAGCATGATATAGAACTGGCTGTTCGCGCTGTTCTCGTCATTGGCCCGCGCCGCCGCCACCGCGCCGCGGACGTGCGGCAAATAGTTGAATTCCTTTTCGACGTTCGGCAGCTTCGAGCCGCCGGTGCCGTCGCCATCGGGATCGCCGCCCTGCGCCATGAAGCCGTCGATCACGCGGTGAAATTTCAGGCCGTCATAGAATTTTTCGCGCGTCAGCGTCTTGATCCGCGACACCATCTTGGGCGCGACGTCGGGACGCAGCCAGATCGTCACCCGCCCGCCGGTCGACAGGTCGAGGATCCACAGGTTGCGCAAGTCCGTCGTCGACGGCGGCGGCGCACGTCCGGGCACGTCCATGACCTGCGCCAAGGCGGGCAGCGCGAGGAGCGAGGCGAGGAAAGCGAACAATAGGGCGATACGACGCATGGAGTTCCCGAAACACGCGAGGGATATTGGGTCTGGCAGCGGCGCATAGACCATGTCGTCGCTTGCGCCAATCTGAACATCATCGGTCGGCACGGGGCGGTTTCGGCAAAAGGGATTGGCAAACGGGCGCACGCCCGGCTATCACCCCGTGCGACTGGACGGAGAACCGATCGGTCCGGCGTCGCTTCCACGAGGGCGACCGGAGAGGGGCAGGGCGCGACATGCGCCCGACGACAAGGGCTGTTGAATGGCGACTGACGACGATCAGCACGTACCCGCAGGCGGCGCGACCGCGCTGGACGGCGGGCCGGACAACCCCCGCAGGCGCGACTATCTGTCGATCGGCGCGGTGGCATTCGCCGGAGTCGGCGCGGGCGTGATCGCGCTGCCGCTCATCAACCAGATGTCGCCCGCCGCCGATACGCTGGCGCTGTCGACGACCGAGATCGATCTGTCGGCGATCGAGCCGGGACAGGCGATCAAGGCCAGTTTCCGCAAGCAGCCGCTGTTCGTGCGCAACCTGACGCCCAAGGAAATCGCCGAGGCGAACGCGGTATCGCTCGCCGATCTGCGCGATCCGCAGACGCTGGCCGAGCGGACGAAGACCGGCAAGGCCAACTGGCTGATCACGCTGGGCGTCTGCACACACCTCGGCTGCGTGCCGCTGGGCGCGGGCGAGGGTGAGAACAAGGGGCCGTTCGGCGGCTATTTCTGCCCGTGCCACGGGTCGGCCTATGACACGGCGGGCCGCATCCGGCAGGGGCCCGCGCCGCAGAACCTGCACGTTCCCGAATATGCATTCACGTCCGACACCGTCGTGACGGTCGGCTGAGGAGAGAGTCATGAGCTTCCCCTGGGCCAAGCATTACGAACCGAAACAGCCGCTGATGCGCTGGCTGGATGAGAAGCTGCCGCTTCCCCGGTTGGTCTATAACGCGGTCGGTGCCGGCTATCCGGTGCCGCGCAACCTCAACTATTTCTGGAACTTCGGCGTGCTCGCCGGCGCGGCGCTGGCGGTGCAGATCATCACCGGCATCGTGCTGGCCATGCATTATGCGGCGAACGGTGCGGTCGCGTTCGATTCGGTCGAGCGCATCATGCGCGACGTGCCGTCGGGCTGGTTCCTGCGCTATGCCCATGCGAACGGCGCGTCGATGTTCTTCATCGTCGTCTACACGCACATTTCGCGCGGCATCTATTACGGGTCGTACAAGGCCCCGCGCGAGATGGTGTGGCTGCTCGGCGTCGTCATCTTCCTGCTGATGATGGCGACCGCGTTCATGGGCTATGTGCTCCCGTGGGGGCAGATGAGCTTCTGGGGGGCGCAGGTCATCACCGGTTTCTTCTCGGCGATACCGGGCGTGGGCGAGACGATCCGCGTCTGGCTGCTGGGTGGCTATGCGCCGGACAATGCCGCGCTCAACCGCTTCTTCTCGCTCCATTATCTGATGCCGTTCGTGATCGCGGGCGTGATCGTCCTGCACATCTGGGCGCTGCACATTCCGGGTTCGAACAACCCGACCGGCGTCGAGGTGAAGGGACCGCAGGATACCGTACCCTTCCACCCCTATTACACCGCCAAGGACGGGTTCGGGCTCGGCATCTTCCTGATCGTGTTCGCGTCGCTGATCTTCTTCGCGCCGAACCTGCTCGGCCACCCGGACAATTACATCCCGGCCAACCCGCTTTCGACGCCGGCGCACATCGTCCCCGAATGGTATTTCCTGCCCTTCTACGCGATTCTGAAGGCGTTCACCGTCGACTTCATCTTCCCGGCGAAGCTGTGGGGGGTGCTGGCAATGTTCGGCTCGATCCTGCTGCTGTTCTTCCTGCCGTGGCTCGACAAGTCACCGGTGAAGTCGGCCAATTACCGTCCGACCTATCGCCTGTTCCTGATCGTGCTGCTGGTCGACGTGCTGGTGCTCGGCTATCTGGGCGGTGCGGAGGCGACGCCGGTCACGGTGCTGCTCAGCCAGATCGCGGCAGGCTATTATTTCGCCCATTTCCTCGTCGTCCTGCCGATCGTGTCGGCGATGGAGCGGCCGCGGCCGCTGCCCAATTCGATCACCGAAGCGGTGCTGAAGGGCGAAGGCGGCACGTCGCCCGCGCAGACCGCCGCCCATGGGTCCGTCCTTCCGGGGCACAACAGCCCGGCCGCGGCCGAGTAAGGGAACCACGATGCTCTCCTTCGCTTCCCGTTTTCTCGCCCGCAACCTCAACCTCGTCGTCGGCGCGGGCTTTCTGTTCGCGCTGCTGCTCGGTGTCATTTCGACCGTCAGCGGCATGATCAACGACACGCCGGTCCATTCCGCCGAGCACGAGTTCCACCTGAAGCCGCGCGACGCCGGGCTGCAATCGGCGGGGCTGTTCGGCACCTTCGACAACCAGCAGCTGCAGCGCGGGTTTCAGGTCTACAAGGAAGTCTGCTCGGCGTGCCATTCGCTGCGGCTGGTGTCGTTCCGCGACCTTCAGGCGCTTGGCTATGACGAGGGTCAGGTCAAGACGATCGCCACCGATTGGGCGATCGAACAGCCGAGCGTAAATCCGGAAACGGGCGAGCCGGCGACGCGCAAGAACCTACCGTCCGATCGTTTCCCGCTGGTCTTCGCCAACGACGTCGCCGCGCGCGCCGCCAACAACAATGCGGTGCCGCCCGACCTGTCGCTGATGACCAAGGCGCGCGACGACGGTTCGGATTACGTCTATTCGCTGCTGACCGGCTATAGCGCGCAGCCCGCCGATCTGCTCCGCAAATTCCCCGAGGCCAAGACGCCCGAGGGCCTGCATTTCAACCGCTATTTCGCGACGCTGAACCTCGCCATGGCACCGCCGCTGACCGCGAACGATCAGGTCCAGTATCAGGACGGTACCCGCGCGACCGTCGACCAGATGGCGAAGGACGTCGCGGCGTTCCTGACATGGACGGCCGAGCCGAACCTGCAAAAGCGTCACACCTGGGGTCTGGCGACGGTCATCTTCCTGCTGATCTTCACCGGCCTCGCGTTCGGCGCGTATCGCAACATTTGGCGGGGCATGAAGCATTGATCGTTGCGGATGACGTCGGGGTCGATGCGATCGCCCGGCGCATCCGCACCATTCCCGATTTCCCGAAACCCGGCATTCGGTTTCGCGACATCACGACGCTGATCCTCGATCCGGAAGGATTGCGCCTTGCGGTCGATGGCATGGTGGCGGCGGTGAACGGCCCGATCGATCTGGTCGCGGGGATCGAGGCGCGGGGATTTGTCTTCGCCCCCGCCGTCGCGCTCGCGCTGGGCGCGGGGGTGTTGCTGATCCGCAAGGACGGCAAGCTGCCCGGCGCGACGATCGCCGAAGACTATGCCCTCGAATACGGCACCGACCGCATCGCCATCCACGCGGATGCCTGCGTCCCCGGCGCGCGGGTGCTGCTGATCGACGATCTGATCGCGACTGGGGGCACGGCGCGCGCGGCGGTGCGGCTGCTGCGCAAGGCCGGGGCGAGCGTCGAACAGGCGTTGTTCGCGATCGACCTGCCCGATTTGGGCGGGGCGGCGGCGTTGCGGGCGGACGGGATCGGGGTGTCGGCGCTGGTCGCGTTTCCGGGGGACTAGGCGGTGTCTGCATTTAGCGCAGCCAGATCATGGCGCACGCGAGATGAACGAAGCCCATGAAAGCGGTGATGGTTTTCTCGCAGCGCAGGGCGATGCGCCGGAAGCGCTTGAGCTTGTTGAAGAAGCATTCGACCTGATGACGTTCCTTGTAGAGGCGCCAATCGATGGGAGGTTTGGCGGTTCGGCTCGGATTGGCCTTGATCTGCGCGGTGGCGCCAAGGTCGTCGGCGATGAAGGCTCGTAGCGGATCGGCGTCATAGGCGGCATCGGCGATGACGTGGCCGACGCCCTTCAAGCCAGCCAGCAGCGTCTCGGCCTGGGGACGATCGCCTCGTTGGCCGGGCGTCGGATGGATGCGGATCGGCAGGCCGATGGCATCGACGGCTGCATGCAGTTTGGTCGTCAGGCCACCCCGAGATCGCCCGATCGCGGCAGCTTCAGCCCCCCTTTTGCGCCTGCCGCATCGGCATGGACTTTCGAGATGGTGCTGTCGATCAGGACGTACTCAAAGTCCGGCGTATCGGCCAGGCTATGGAAAAGTCGTTCCCATACACCGGCATGCGACCAGCGTCGGAACCGGGCATGCACCCCTGTCCACTTGCCGAATACCTCTGGCAGATCACGCCAGCGCGCCGCATTGCCAGCCATCCACAGGATCGCGTCCACGAACGGCCGGTTGTCCACGCCGCTGCGGCCGCGTGTCCCCTCGCGGCCCGGGAGATATCCCGCGATCCTCTCCCATTGCTCATCCGTCAGCGTGCGTCTGCTCAAGGCTCGGCTCCTTCGCCAGCCTTGAATCAGAACTCAACCCGAATGGGAATCCTGCAAATGCAGACACCGCCTAACGCCGATTCCTTAAGGAGCCGGAGTCGCAATCTGCTTCTGTTGATTCGCCCTTGCCCTTTCCCACCCGGTTGTGCCGGGCGCGCCCCTCGCCCGGCAGGAGAGGATGGGGGCAGCAAAGCGGCGGAAGGGCGAGGGCAGGTCGGCACGCTCGCCTATCCCCGCGCAGGTGACCGGACCGGAACCCCCGCCGCCGCCAGCGCGGCATGGGCATCGGCCACCGACGCCTCGCCGAAATGGAAGATCGATGCCGCCAGTACCGCGCTGGCATGACCCTCGGTAATCCCCGCGACCAGATGGCCGAGCGTGCCGACCCCGCCCGACGCCACTACCGGCACCGATACCGCATCGGCGATGGTGCGGATCAGGTCGAGGTCATAGCCGTCGCGCGTCCCGTCACGGTCCATCGACGTGACCAGCAACTCGCCCGCGCCCAGCGACGCCAGCTTCAGCGCATGTTCGACCGCGTCGATGCCGGTCGCGCGGCGGCCGCCATGGGTGAACACTTCCCAGCGGCCATCGCTGCGCCGCGCATCGACCGAGGCGGTGACGCACTGGCTGCCGAAGCGGTCGGCGATGTCGGCGACCAGTTCGGGCCGGGCGACAGCAGCGGAATTGACCGCGACCTTGTCCGCCCCGGCCAGCAGCAGCGCGCGGGCATCCTCGGGCGAGCGGACGCCACCACCGACGGTCAGCGGCATGAAGCATACCTCTGCGGTCCGCCGGACCACGTCGATGATCGTGTCGCGCCCCTCATGACTCGCGCCGATGTCAAGGAAGGTCAGTTCGTCCGCGCCGGCCGCATCATAGGCACGCGCCTGTTCGACCGGATCGCCGGCATCGCGCAGTTCGACGAAATTGACGCCCTTCACCACCCGCCCGGCATGGACGTCGAGACAGGGGATGACTCGCGCCCTAACGGTCATGCGCTGGCGACCCGGATCGCTTCGGCCAGGTCGAGGCGACCGTCGTACAGTGCGCGGCCGGTAATGACGCCTTCGATACCAGGCTTGCCCTTCAGCGCGTGAATGTCCTCGATCCCCGCCACCCCGCCGCTGGCGATGACCGGGATCGACACGGCAGCAGCCAGCGCGGCAGTCGCCTCGACATTGCAGCCCTTCAGCATCCCGTCGCGGCCGACATCGGTGAACAGCAAGGCGGCGACGCCGGCATCCTCGAACCGGCGGGCGAGGTCGGTGACCGGGACCGTCGACACATCGGCCCAGCCGCGCGTGGCGACCATGCCGTCCCATGCGTCGACCGCGACGACGACCTGCCCCGGACAGGCGGCAGCGGCCTCGCGGACGAAGTCGGGGTTTTCGAGCGCGGCGGTACCGATCACGACCCGCGCGACGCCCAGATCGATCCAGCGATCGACATTGGCGCGGTTGCGGATGCCGCCGCCCAATTGCACCCGACCCGGAAACGCCCGCACGATCGCGGCGACCGCATCGCCATTGACCGACTGGCCCGCAAACGCCCCGTCCAGATCGACGACGTGCAGGTGATCCGCCCCGGCATCGGCGAACAGCCGCGCCTGCTGCGCCGGATCGTCGCCATACACGGTGGCGCGGTCCATATCGCCCTCTGCCAGACGGACGACCTGCCCGCCCTTCAGGTCGATGGCGGGGAAGACGATCAAGGACGCCATTCGAGGAACCTCTCCAGCAGCGCGATGCCATAGCGCTGGCTCTTTTCGGGGTGGAACTGCACGCCCAGCAGATTGTCGCGGCCGATCGCCGCCGTCACCGGGCCGCCATGGTCGGTGGTGGCCAGCACCTGATCGCCATCGAACGCATAGCTGTGCAGGAAATACGCCTCACCCGGCACCAGCAGCGGATGCTCGCAGCAAGGCACGACATCGTTCCAGCCCATATGCGGCACGGTGATGCCGGGCGACGCGGGCAGGCGGCGGACGGTGCCGTCGATCCAGCCCAGTCCCGCATGGACGCCGAACTCCTCACCGGTGACGGCAAGCAACTGCATGCCGACACAGACGCCGAGGAACGGCACGCCGCCGTCCAGCGCCCGCTCGCGCATGGCATCAACCATGCCGGGAATCGCGGTCAGGCCGTTCATACAGGCGGCAAACGCGCCGACCCCGGGCAGGACGATGCGGTCGGCGCTCCGCACCGCCGCCGGATCGGCGGTGATCGACAGGTCCTGCGCGCCCGCCGCCTTCAGCGCATTGGCGACCGAATGGAGATTGCCCGCGCCGTAATCGATCAGTGCGATCAAAACAGGTCGCCGATCTGGTCCATCGCCAGCGTCATGGTGAAGGCGACGATCTCGACCGTCGCGACGCCGTTCACGACGAACGGGTCGGTCTCCGCCACCGCGCGCACCGCGTCCGCTTCGCCGCGGAACAACAGCACGCCGCCGGTCGGCGGATTGCGACGGCCGGCGAGCAGCATGACGCCTTCTTCCATCGCCGTCTTGATCCATGTGACATGCGCGTCGCGGTGGACGTCGACCTCGTCGAGCGGCTTCACATAGGTAAGCATCGCGAGGCTCATCGGCTGCATCGGACGGGTCACCATGTCACAACACTCCCTTGGTCGAGGGGATGGCATCGCTCTTGCGCGGATCGATCTCGGTCGCGGTGCGCAGGGCGCGGGCCAGTCCCTTGAAGATGCTTTCGGCGATATGATGGTTGTTGGTGCCGTACAATGTTTCGACATGCAGCGTGATGCCGGCGGCCTGTGCGAAGCTGTGGCAGAAATGGCCGAACATCTCGGTATCCATCGTGCCGAGCTGCGCCTGGGTGAACGCCACCTTCCACACCAGCCACGGCCGACCCGAAATGTCGAGCGCGACGCGGGTCAGCGTCTCGTCCATCGGTGACAGCGCGTCGCCATAGCGGCGGATGCCGCGCTTGTCGCCCAGCGCCTTGGCGAACGCCTCGCCGATCGCGATGCCGGTATCCTCGACGGTATGGTGCGCGTCGATATGCAGGTCGCCGACCGTCCGCACGGTCAGGTCGATCAGCGAATGGCGGCTCAGCTGTTCGAGCATATGGTCGAAAAATCCGACGCCGGTCGACACGTCATAGGTGCCGGTGCCGTCGAGATTGACCGTGACGTCGATCGACGTCTCGCTGGTCTTGCGGGCGATGGTGGCGGTGCGCATGTGCGGTTCCATAGCGCTTGGCGTGGCCCATGCAACGCAACGAATCTTGACGGGCGGGCAAACGCCGCTAACCCAAGGCCCATGAACCAGCCCGTCGCCGACAGCCTGATCCCGTATGACGAGATCGTCCAGGAAGCCTTGCGCGCCGTCGTCGGCCGCGTGCTCGGGCAGGTCTCCGCCACCGGTGCGCTGCCCGGCGAGCATCATTTCTACATCACGTTCAAGACGCAGGCACCCGGCGTCGACATCCCCCGGCGGCTGATCGAACGGTTCCCGGACGAGATGACGATCGTCATCCAGCATCGTTTCTGGGACCTGACCGTCGATGCCGAACGATTTTCGGTAGGGTTGAGCTTCGGCGGCATCCCGTCGACGCTGGTCATCCCCTTTGCCGCGATCACCGGTTTTCACGATCCGGCGGTCAATTTCGAACTGCGCTTTCAGGCGAATGACGAACCGGGCGACGAGCCCGAACCGCATGATCCGCCCGAAAACGACGCGCCGATCGCCACCAGCGAGGACGGGTCGAACGTCGTGGCGGTGGACTTCAAGCGCAAGAAGTGACGGTCGAGGTCGTCGCGGACCCCGGCGAGGGCGAGCGCGAGGCGATCCTGCGCATCCTGTCCGCGCATAACGACGCCGCGGTCGGGCCGACCGAACGACGGCAGGTTGCGATCGTGGTCCGCGACGATGCGGGCACGATCACCGGCGGGCTGTGGGGCAAGATCGGCTATCGCTGGCTGTTCGTCGAGTTTCTGGCGGTGTCACCGGCGTCGAAGGGGCAGGGGATCGGCCGCGACCTGATGCAGCGGGCCGAGGAACTGGCGCGCGCGGCGGATTGCATCGGCATCTGGCTCGACACGTTCAGCTTTCAGGCGCGCGGCTTTTACGAGAAGCTGGGCTTCGGCCATTTCGGCACGATCGACGATTTCCCGCCGGGCCATGCGCGCTTCTTCCTGTCGAAACGGATCGACTGACGCGCCCGCGGGTTTTTGGGTGATGACCGATACCCGTACCGAAACCGATTCGATCGGCGCGATCGAGGTTCCCGCCGACGCCTATTGGGGTGCGCAGACCGAACGATCGATCGAGAATTTCCCCTTCCCGCCATCCGAACGGATGCCGATCGGCATCGTTCATGCGCTGGCCATCGTGAAGCAGGCGGCGGCACGGGTGAACCGGGCGCATGGTCTGGAGGGCAGCATCGCCGATGCCATCGAGGCAGCGGCGGGCGAGGTGATTGCGGGCAAGCTCGACGATCAATTCCCGCTGGTCATCTGGCAGACCGGCAGCGGNGTCGAACATGAACGCCAACGAAGTGATCGCCGGGCGCGCCAACGAAGCGCTGACCGGCAAACGCGGTGGCAAGTCGCCGGTCCATCCCAACGATCACGTCAACAAGGGGCAGTCATCGAACGACAGCTTTCCGACCGCGCTGCACGTCGCGGCGGTCGTCGCGCTGAACCGCGACCTGCTCCCCGCGCTCGACCTGCTGGCGGACTCGCTGGAGGCAAAGGCGAAGGACTGGACCGATATCGTCAAGATCGGGCGCACCCATTTGCAGGATGCGACGCCGCTGACGCTGGGGCAGGAATTTTCGGGCTATGTTGCGCAGTTGCACGATGCGAAGCGGCGGTTGAAGGCGGCGGAGGGGGATCTGCTCCGCCTCGCACAGGGGGGTACGGCGGTCGGCACCGGTCTGAACGCCGCGCCCGGTTTCGCCGAAGCGATTGCGGCGGAGATCGCCGCGATCACCGGCCACGCCTTCGTCACCGCACCCAACAAGTTCGAGGCGTTGGCGTCGAACGACCCGCTGGTCCAGCTGTCGGGCACGCTCAATACGCTGGCGGTCGCGTTGACGAAGATCGCCAACGACATCCGGTTGCTGGGGTCGGGACCGCGCTCGGGGTTGGGCGAAATCGACCTGCCGGCGAACGAACCGGGCAGCTCGATCATGCCGGGCAAGGTCAATCCGACCCAGTGCGAAATGCTGACGATGGTGTCGGCGCAGGTCATCGGCAATCACCTGTCGGTAACGGTCGGCGGGATGCAGGGGCATCTGGAGCTGAATGTCTTCAAGCCGCTGATCGGCGCGGCGGTGCTGCGGTCGATCGACCTGCTTAGCATAGGGATGGCGAGTTTCGCCGAGCGGTGTGTCGACGGGATCGAGCCGAACCGCGCGCGGATCGGCGAACTGGTCGAACGCTCGCTGATGCTGGTTACGGCACTCGCGCCCGAGATCGGCTATGACAACGCCGCGAAGATCGCCAAGTACGCCCATGCCGAGGGGCTGACGCTGCGCGAAGCCGGCCTGGCGCTGGGGCTGGTCGATGCGGCGACGTTCGATCGGCTGGTCCGGCCGGAGACGATGGTCGGATAGGGGCGATCGCTGTCCTACAAGGCCAGCCTGTGCCATGCCGTCGACCGGGCATCGTCGCCCACGCTGTTTGACAAAGTGGTTCGGTGGCTTCGCGCAACGTCCGCACGCTGCGCGAGTGTGACTTTTGTGACCTTTGGCATCGGCGCATGGTTGGCGTGACCACGTGCACGGAACATCCCGGCCCTTCCCGCGCTGTAGATGTATAATCTTGGCGAGGGAAATCATGGGTGCAACGACGATAGGGGCGCTGGTCGGTGCCGCGATCGACAAGATGAGCGGCGACAATGACTCGAGCGTCGATGGTGCGATCAAGGGTGCTATTGTCGCTAATGCCCTGAAAGTCGTGGTGCCCATCGCCATTACCTACGCTGTCGGCTGGGGCGTCTTGCGCGGCGCAGGTGAACTGAAGGCACAATTGTTCGAAACGGAGGATGCAGCATGATCGGACGTATTATCGGCGCACTGGTCGGGCGCGAGATGGATCGCCGCGACGGGCGTGGTGGCGCGAAGGGTGCGGCGATGGGCTGGGTCGCCGGCAGCGTAATGCGTCGCATGGGACCGCTCGGCATGATTCTTGGTGGTGGTTATGCCGCGAAAAAGGCTTATGATCGTCGCAAGACCGACAAGGTACGCCGCGGCTACTGAGAATGATGTAGGGCCGGCCGGTGGCGGAGACGATATCCGCCCGGTTTGCCGGTCTGGCACGCAATCCGCAACTTACGGATGACAGGAGAGGGGCGACGGGATTCCGTCGCCCCTTGACGTCGTGCGCCCGCACGCGCGATGAGGCCCCGCCATGAGCCATCTGCCAGACCCCGACTTCCACGGCTTCAAGCGCCGGGGGGTGTTATTCGTCCTGTCCTCTCCGTCCGGGGCGGGCAAGTCGACGATCGCACGCAAGCTGCTGGCCGCCGAAACCGACCTGTCGATGTCGGTATCCGCCACCACGCGCGGACCGCGCGAAGGGGAAGTCGACGGCAAGGATTACCACTTCGTCGATTTGGAAGAATTCCGGCGCATGGTGTCGGCCCATGAATTTCTCGAATGGGCGCATGTGTTCGGCAACCGCTACGGCACGCCGCGCGCGCCGGTCGAAGCGATGCTGAGCGCGGGCAAGGACGTGTTGTTCGACATCGACTGGCAGGGCGCGCAACAGCTGTTCCAGATTGCCGGCGGCGATGTCGTCCGCGTCTTCATCCTGCCGCCGTCGATGGCCGAATTGCGGCAGCGGCTGGTGTCGCGCAACACCGACAGCGTCGAGGTGATCGATGCCCGCATGGCGCGATCGGCGGCCGAGGTCAGCCATTGGGACAGCTATGATTACGTGCTGGTCAATGACGATGTCGAGGATTGCTTTCGTAAGGTACAGACGATCCTTGCGGCGGAACGGCTGCGCCGGTCGCGGCAGACCGGACTGATCGGGTTCATCCGCAAGCTGCTGCGCGCACCGGGCGAATAACGCTTCCCCACCCCCGTAAGGGAAGGGAAGCGTCTGGCGTTCAGGGGTGCGCGACCTTGATATCGGACGCAGTCGGCGCGTCGGCTGCGCCAACCGGACGTTCGGAGAACGCCGGTTCGTGCGCTTCGGGGATCGTGCCCCCATCGGCAATCCCCGCCGCATAGGACGCCGATGAATCGCTGCCGTCCGCCTGATGCGCCATGGTCGGCGGCGGGAGCAGCTTCACCTCCTCGTCGGTCCGACGCGGCGTCGATCCGCGTAGCGACAGCAACATGCCCGCCGCGACACCGACCCCGCCCAGAATCGCCATGGTCGTCCACGGTCGCATCTGCGCTTCGAGCGCGAGGCTCTGCTTGCGGACGTAGATGTCCTGGTTCGACCGTTCGCGGCCGTCCTTGCGCGGTTCGAACAGATTGTCCTTGGCACCGGGCGTCGCAGGGGTATCGATCGTCTGCGCCTCTTCCTTGAAGAACATCTCCATGAACCGGTCGGCGCTGCGCGGCAGCAGATTGCTCATCTTGATCATCGCCATGCCGGTGCCGCCGACGGTCAGGTCGCGCTTGGGATGGGCTGCGGCGAAGCAGATCGCCTTGGCGACCAGTTCGGGATCATAAACGACCGGCGGGACGCGCGCCGGCTTGTCCATGCGATTGCGGGCATGTTCGGGATAGGGGGTGTCGATCGCGGCGGGTTTGACCAGGGTGACCGATACCGGGCGGCCTTCGGCCTCCATCTCCATCCGGAACGCCTCCGTAAAGCCCTGCACCGCATGCTTCATCGCGCTGTACGCCCCCTGCACCGGCACCGACCGGTCGGACAGGATCGATCCGAGATTGACGATCGCCCCGCCGCCCCGCGCGGTCAGTTCGCGCGCGGCATAGAGCGAGGCCGCGACGGTCGCGAAATAGCCGACGTCGAATACCCGGCGCTGTTCGTCGATGCCGGTGGCCTCCAGCCGGGCATAGAGCGCGACGGCGGCGTCGTTCACCCATGTGTCGAACCCGCCGAACGCCTCGCGTGCCTTCGCACCGATCCGTTCGGGGGCATCGGCGGCGGTGATGTCGATCGCGAGGAAATCGGCCTTGCCGCCGCGCAGCAGGATCGATTCGGTCGCCTCGCGCAACGCGTCTTCGTTGCGCGCGACCAGCAACACCTTTGCCCCTTCGCGCGCGGCCCGGCGGGCGGTGGCGAGGCCGATCCCCGACGAGGCACCGGTGATGACGATAGTTTGCTCGGACAGCGGCTTGAGCGTGACGGCCATGGGGAACCTCCGAATGTCTGGATGGCGCGCTAACGCACGGCAGCCATCCGGGGGTCCGGCCAAGCTATTGTTCCAGAACCGCCATTCGCTGCGGCAGCACCGTCATCACCGCGCGGCGCGCTTCGCTGTCGATCGCGGTCCAGCGCGCGATCTCGTCGCGCGTCCGTCCGCAGCCAAGGCACCAGCCGGTGTCGGTATCGATCGAACAGACCAGCACGCAGGGGCTTTCGATCGCTTGTGGAGCGAGCGGTTCGAACACGTCGTCCACCGGATCAGAGCGGGATGCGGACATTCAGGAAGGCGGGGAAGGGGCCGTTCCAGCCGCCATCCTCGACCGCGTCCTGCTGAACGTAGCGGGCCGGGCGTTCGTCGCGACGTTCGGGCGCGCGCTCCTCGCGCTCGCGACGCGGACGGCGTTCCTCACGCTCTGCGCGAGGCGCGCGTTCGCGGGGCGCTTCCGGTTCAGGGGCGGCGGGACGAGCGCGAGGCGCCTCCGGTTCGGCGGCGGCCGGACGGGGGCGGCGACCACGGCGTGGCGCCTCCTCGACCGGTTCGGCCTCGACCGGTTCGTGCCCCAAGTCGAGCACCGGGATCTTCTGTCCGGTCAGCTTTTCGATATTGGCGATATTCTCGGCGTCGTCGGGCGTGACCAGCGTATAGGCGATGCCGGTCGCGCCACCGCGCCCGGTACGCCCGATGCGATGGACATAATCGTCGGGATGCCACGGCGCGTCATAGTTGAAGACGTGGCTGACCCCCTTCACGTCGAGGCCGCGCGCAGCGACGTCCGAGGCGACGAGGATCGAGACGTCACCCGACTTGAAGCGTTCCAGTTCGGCGATGCGGGCGGACTGGTCCATGTCGCCATGGATTTCGGCCGAGCGGAAGCGGGCGCGTTGCAGGCTCTTGTTCAGTTCGCGCACGGTCGTCTTGCGATTGCAGAAGATGATCGCGTTGCGGACCTCCTCGGTCGCCAGCAGCGTGCGCAGCACTTCGCGCTTCTTTGCGGCGCTGACGGGCACGACATGCTGCGCGATGTTCAGATTGGTCGATGCCGGGCGCGACACCTCGATCGTCTTGGGATTGTCGAGGAACTTGTCGGCCAGCTTCTTGATCGGCGGCGGCATCGTCGCCGAAAACAACAGCGTCTGACGCTGCTTGGGCAGCTTGGTGCAGATTTCCTCGATATCGGGAATGAACCCCATGTCGAGCATTCGGTCGGCTTCGTCGATGACCAGCATCGAACAGCCGGTCAGCAGGATCTTGCCCCGCGTGAACAGGTCCATCAGCCGGCCCGGCGTCGCGATCAGCACGTCGACGCCCTTTTCCAGCGCGGCGAACTGGTCGCCCATCGAAACGCCGCCGATCAGCAACGCCATCGACAGCTTGTGGTTCGCGCCGTACTTCTCGAAATTCTCGGCAACCTGCGCGGCCAGTTCGCGCGTCGGTTCGAGGATCAGCGAGCGCGGCATCCGTGCCCGGCTGCGCCCCTGCGCCAGGATGTCGATCATCGGCAGCACGAACGAAGCGGTCTTGCCGGTGCCGGTCTGGGCGATCGCGACCAGATCGCGCATCATCAGTACCGACGGAATCGCCGCCGCCTGAATCGGGGTCGGTTCGGTATAGCCCGAATCGTTGACGGAACGCAGCAGTTCGTCGGACAGGCCGAGATCGGCGAAGGTCATTGCGGTTCCATGGCTGGGGAACGCAACAGGCCCGCGCTCCGGTAAATCGGACGGCGCGTCGCGGAAAACGTCGGAAAAGTCAAGGTTGGCGTGCGCGCCGTCCGCAATTCAGCGCGCCGGGACCAGCGCGCGGAACTGCGCGATCCGGCACTGGCCACCGGTGCGCGAGCGGATGACGTCGCGTGACGCGCACATCCGCCCGTCGCTGCTCGGTTTGATATACATGCCGGCATAGAAATCGAGCGACGGGCAATCGTCGGCCAACCGCGCCCGCACCCGTCCCCCACCGTTCAGCAACAGATCGACGCTGTCGGTGCGGCTGATCGTCACCGCCGCGACACTCTGTACGGGCAGGCAACGGTCGGTCCGCTTTTCGACCCACTGGATCGGCGGGAGCGCGCGTGGCGCACTGAACGCGACGGGGGCGAAGGGGGCACGGGGAACGCGAATGATCATCCGCTGGATCCGCATCTCGGTCCGCATCACCGTCGTCGCCGGCGGTTCGGCAAGCCGACGCTGCGCGGCACCGGGCAGCGCGAGCATGAGCAACATCAGGGTCGCTGCGGGAAGCGGCAAGGCGGTCACGCGAAGAACATCTCCGATCGGAATTTAACCGCAGATGAACTGGTCGCAAGGGAATTGCGGTGCTACCGCCCGATCCATGATGCCATCGCCCGTCGCCGCGATGGTCGCCGATGCCCGTGCGGGGCTGGGCGACCGGATCGTCACCACCGATGTCGAACGGATCGCGCCGTGGCTGACCGACTGGCGCGGCCGCTATCACGGGAAGAGCGCGGCGCTGTTCGAACCTTACGCTACGGAACAGGTCGCTGCACTGGTTGCGCTGGCCGCTAAACATGGCGTGCCGATCGTGCCGCAGGGCGGCAACACGTCGATGGTCGGCGGGGCGACCCCGCCCGCGCATGGTGAAGCGGTGCTGCTGTCGCTCCGGCGGATGGATCGGTTGCGGCGTATCGATCCGGGACAGGCGGTCGCCGAAGCCGGCGTCATCCTTCAGAATCTGCACGAAGCCGCGGCCGGTACCGGCCAGCGATTCCCGCTGACGCTGGGCGCGCGGGGCAGCGCGACGATCGGCGGGCTGGTGTCGACCAATGCCGGCGGAACGCAGGTGCTGCGCTGGGGCAATATGCGGCGGCTGGTGCTGGGCGTCGAGGCGGTTTTGCCCGACGGATCGGTGCATGACGGGCTGGCGGTACTGCCCAAGGACAATCGCGGTTACGACCTGACGCAATTGCTGGTCGGGGCGGAGGGCACGCTCGGCATCGTCACCGCCGCGACGTTGCGGCTGGCCCCGGCCATTGTCGAACGTGCCGTCGCATGGGCCGGGATCGCCGATCCGCAGGCGGGACTCGACCTGCTGCGCAGGATGCAGACGGCGACCGACCGGATCGAGAGTTTCGAGATCATCCCTGCCGACACGCTGGCGCTGGCCGTTGCACACGTGCCGGGCGCGCGCACGCCGCTGGCAGGCGATTATCCGTGGCAGTTACTGATCGAGGCGGTTGCGGCCCCGGGTGAATCGCCGCCCGCGCCGCTGCTCGAAACGCTGCTCGCCAATGGGTTCGCTGCCGGATGGATCGGGGACGCCGTGATCGCCACCAGCGAGGCGCAGGCCGAGGCCTTCTGGCGGCTGCGCGATTCGCTGTCGGCGGCGGAGAAGTCGACCGGGCCGGCGGTCCAGCACGACATTTCGGTGCCCGTGGACACCATGCCGCGGTTCATGACGCAGGCGGCGGCGGCGGCGGAGGCACGCTTTCCCGGTACCCATGCCACCGCCTTCGGCCATCTGGGCGACGGCAATGTCCATTTCCATGTCCGCGCGCCGTCGGGGGTCGATCCGGCGCGCTGGTATGCGCAGGACGCGCCGGTCGTCACCCGCTTCGTCCATGACGCGGTGACGGCGGCGGGCGGATCGATCTCGGCGGAACATGGCATCGGCCAGATGAAACTGGCCGAACTGGAACGGCTGGGTCCGCCCGCCCGGCTGGGGGCGTTGCGCGCGATCAAGGCCGGGCTGGACCCGTTCGGGCTGTTCAATCCGGGCAAGCTCGTATCGCTTGCGCCCCGCGCGACCAATCCATAGACGGTGGCACGAGGTACGCCCGGGGGGGCGGCCGTCCGGCAATCAGCCGGACCGAATTGAGTATCTGGAGACCCTGAAATGGCCAGCGCGCCGCAGAATCAACCGCTTCCGCTGTTCTACAATCGGCTCGAACCGCTTTCGAGTCAGACGCACGGCAATTGGAAGGTCCGTTCGTCGGATCGTGCGCCGTTCCTGACCGGGCAGCATGCGATTCCCGTCACCGTAGAAGAATTTCCGCTGGTGCAGCGCCGGATGCCGATCGTGTTCTCGGTCGGTGACGATCCTGTGCCGCTGGCGCTGATGGGGCTGAACGAAGGCGTCAACACGTTCCTCGACGACGATGGCCGGCTGATCGACCCGGAAACCTATATTCCGGCCTATATCCGTCGCTACCCGTATCTCCTCGCGCGCCTGCGCCCCGATACGGACGAGCTGTCGCTGTGCTTCGATCCGACGTCGGACGTGATCGGCCCGTTCGAGGAAGGCGAGCCGCTGTTCGATGGCGACCAGCCCAGCGAAGTCACCAAGCAGATCCTCGCCTTCAACGAGCAGTTCGAGCAGGCCGGCCAGAAGACCGGCATGTTCATGAAGGAGATCAAGGACATGGGCCTTCTGATGGACGGCGAAGTGTCGATCCAGCAGGAAGGCAACGACCAGCCGTTCGTCTATCGCGGTTTCCAGATGATTTCGGAGGAAAAGCTGAACGAACTGCGCGGCGATCAACTGCGCAAGATGCAGCAGTCGGGGATGTTGCCGCTGATCTTCGCGCACCTGTTTTCGCTGTCGCTGATGCGTGACGTGTTCGCGCGGCAGATGCGACAGGGCAAGGTGCAGGCGCAGCCGGCAGCGGTTCCCACTTTCTAATGCGCGGCACCCGGCCGTTCCACGCCCAGCGCTATTCGCGCGGTGCGATCTTCTTTCACTGGACGATCGCGCTGCTCGTGCTGGTGAATCTGTGGATCGGCCTGGTCGGCGGATCGATGGGCGTTCACAAGGCGGTCGGCATCACCGTGCTGGTGCTGACCGCCGGGCGCATCGCCTGGCGCATCGCCAACCCGCCGCCGCCACTGCCCGCCTTTGTCGCGGGTTGGGAGCGGCTGGCGGCGAGCTGGACGCATCGCCTGTTCTATATCTTGCTGGTCGTCCTGCCGCTGAGCGGTTGGGCGATGGCGTCGGGGGCCAAGCGCTATCCGCTCGACTGGTTCGGGTTGTTCCCGATTCCGTATCTGCCGATCACGCCCGCGGTTGCCGGGGCCGGACATGAGGTCCATGAAATCGTCGGGTTCCTGATGGCCGGACTGGTCGCGCTCCATGTCGGCGCGGCGCTGCGGCACCAGTTCCTGCTGCGCGACGGCATCGTTTCGCGCATGCTGCCGGGCGGGCGGCGGGCGCGCTGAGATGCGTTGCGATAAAGTCACGGTCAAATGTAAAAAGGCTCTTGAAGCCGTCCGGGCAGCTCCCTAAATACTGGTTACACGGTTCGATGTCCCCCCTTTCGTTGGACCGTGCGGCGCGTTTCACGCGCCTCCTCCCTGAACCTTGGCCACTCCGTGTTGGACACGGGGTGGCTTTTTTCTTCGGCTATTCCGCTGCGATGCGGCGCGTCGTATTCAGCGCGATGTCTGATGCCCGGTCGAGCACGGCCCGCACCAACGCGATCATCTCGCCGAGGCCGGCACCGGGCCGGTCGAGTGCATCGTCGAGATACAGGCTGCGGTCGATCTCCAGTTGCAGCGCATGAATGTCCGCCCGCGGCCGGGCGTGTTCCGACAGGATGTGGCCGCCGGCATAGGGATGGTTGATCGCCAGCGGCAACCCGCAATGGCGTACCACCGCTGCGATCGATTCGGTCAGCTGACCGCCCGCGCTCCGCCCGTACCGATCGCCGAGCACGATTTGTGCCGGTGTGAGCCCGACCAGTGGCGGCATCGAATGCAGGTCGAGCAGGATCGCGATGCCGAATCGGGCATGCGCCGCCGCCAGTGCCGCCGCGACCGCCGCGTGATACGGGGCATGGTCCGTTGTGATTCGCTCGATTACTTCTGTCTCGGTCAGCTTGCGCCGCCACATATTGTCCGCGCCCCCGGCGCGGCGGGGGATCAGCCCGATGCCGCTGCGGACCTTGTCCGATGCGGCATGGCCGGCGTTGCGTGGGTCCGCGCCCGCATCGACCTGCGGATCGCGGTCGCGCACCGGCGACCGATTGAGGTCGATCCAGCCCCGCGCCCGCGTCGCCACCAGCATCGTTTCGTCGCGGCGCGCACCCTGCGCGACTGCATCGACATACCGGTCCTCCAGCGCCGTCAGCCGCGCGACCGGCACGGTCAACAGCGACAGCATCGCCGGCGGATAGTCGCGTCCGGCATGGGGCACCGACACCACCACGGGCGACACCGGATCGGCCGGACCGAAACGGCGAAAGGACAGGGGGGCGGGGATCATGTCCCGTACAGGATCACGGCCCGCCGCAGTTGTCGAGCATATCGCTGGAAAATCTTAACCCGGAACGGCATACTGTCCGGGCTCGGGTCGAAGGGGTTGGGATGTACAGGATTTTGCTGGCCGAAGACGACCAGGTGATGCGCGAGTATCTTACGCGCGCGCTGGAACGTGCCGGCTATGGCGTCAGCGCGGTCGATCGCGGCACGGCGGCGATTCCGCTGCTGCGGACCGAAACGTTCGACCTGTTGCTGACCGACATCGTCATGCCGGAGATGGACGGCATCGAACTGGCGCAGCGCGCCGGCGAGATGGTCCCCGACCTGCGCGTCATGTTTATCACCGGTTTCGCGGCAGTCACGCTCAAGGCAGGACGACAGGTGCCGCATGCCCGTATCCTGTCCAAGCCGTTCCACCTGCGCGAACTGGTTGCCGAGGTCGACCGGCTGTTCGGGGAAGAAAGAGTACCGACTAGCAATTAAGCGCTTGTCAGGCGGCAACCGCGCCGCTAACAGCGCCACTCCGGTTTCGGTCTCTCCGGCAACAGAGAGAGCGCCGGGCGCGTAGCTCAGTGGTAGAGCACTGTGTTGACATCGCAGGGGTCGCAAGTTCAATCCTTGCCGCGCCCACCATTTTGAAAGCCCGTCAGGTGAAAGCCTGGCGGGCTTTTTCGTTGTTCGTCGATTCTCCCGGCCCGATGGGCGTTAGGGCACGCATGTTGCTCGCCCGTGCTACGCCTCCTAATTCCGGCGCATAGTCGTTGCGCCGTGAAACGGTCTGTCCCGTATTCGATGCGTACTGGCGCGATCACGCGACATCAGTCGAAAGTATTGCTACGGCTGGCCCGACCAAGCGGCCAGAATCACGAAAGAATTAAATCCGTTTCGAAGCCGTTGCGAAAAATGAGTTGAAAGAAAAGGGGGTTGTATGCCACTGCGCCCCGGTCAGCTTTTTGGGAGGGGCGGCCACAACTTCGGGGGAAGAAGACATGGAATTGGCGCGGTCAGACCATCATGGGGACGCACCGACGGACGTGCCGATCCGGAAGCCGGCGCATATTCCGGCGCTCGACGGTCTCCGGGGTGCTGCCGCGTTGTTGGTCGTGGTTTCCCATTTCCAGACGCTCGGCCTGTCCGAGGATCATATCCCGCATTCGGGCACGTTCGGGGTGATGATCTTCTTCGTCCTCAGCGGCTTCCTGATGGGCCATCTCTACCTGTTCCGGCCGTTCGACGCAGCCGCCGTGACCCATTTCATGGCGTCGCGCATCGCGCGGGTGATTCCACTGTTCTATGCGGTGATCATCGGCTCCTATATCGCGTCGAAGATCTTCGGCAGCGACTTCGTCTATTATCTGACCACTTTCGATACGGTGAAGCACCTGCTGTTTGTCGGCAGCAAATATGTCTTCTGGTCGATCCCGCCCGAAGTCGAATTCTATGTCGTGTTCGTCGGTCTCTGGTATGTCGTCGCGCGGCGGCACGTCCTGCGCTATCTGCCGGTCTTCGGGTTCGGGCTGGCGGCGATGTTCGTCCTGCAACCGATGTTCCCCGGCATCACCGTCTTCAATTCGCTCCCGATTTTCCTCGCGGGCGTCGGCGCGGCGGTGTTGTGCCGCTACGTGCAGTTCGACCGGATCGACAAGCGTTCGGCGACGATCGTCCAGTGTCTGGGGATCGTCCTGATGCTGTCGATCTTCGTGGAGTTCGTCTCGACCGATCCGACCAAGACCGGCTTCGGATGGGAGCGCGGACGTGTTTACGAAAGCCTGCCGATGGCGTTGCTGTTCGGTGCGTTCGTGCTGTCCTTCACGATCGATACGAAGTTCGCGCGCGTCTTCTTTGCGAACCGCGTCATGCGGCGGCTCGGGGCGTATAGCTTCTCGATCTACCTGCTGCATGAGCCGGTCGCCGACACGGTCCGGAATGCGCTGCAGCTATGGAACGTCCCGATTGCTCTGCAGATCGTTGTCATTCTGGTCGCGATCGTCGGCGTGGCATCGCTCAGCTTCCGCTTGTACGAAATGCCGATGCAGTCAGCGGTCAGGCGCGCCATCCTGCACCTTGACCGGTACCGGGTTCGTGGTGCCTCGATGTGGCGCGAAGCGCGGGCGGGCAGCCGGTGAGCCGGTATGTTCGGGCGACCGGAGCAAAGCGGCCTGGACCTGGACATTTTCCGCGGCCGGTTCTGACAAAATTTTTCTAGATTCCGGTAATCCGGCAACGTCGGTGTCGATCCGGATATCTTCGTTCAAATCGGCGAAGCGTTATCAGGTGGATACGTTTGATAACTTGGTACGGCAAGTGGCTGTGCTTCTGGCGTTCCAGATTTTCCGGGCTTAAGATCATAAAAATTAGGTCCCTTTATCTCCAGTGTTGGATTATCCTGTATCATCCCGAAAACGAACCGGCCGATATGTTTGATGTCGGATCTTATTTGATAACAAATATACTGGACATTCTTGCGCATATCTGATGATGCCGCTGTTGATTGCATCGGGGGGTGCAAAGGACGGGGCAGCGATCATGACGGTAATGAAGTAGGCAGAACGTAGCGAAGGGCGGGCACCCCGCCAATCGTGGATGGATTTGCTGCGCGGTCTGGCAATCCTGCTGGTCGTGGCATTCCATTCGGTGACCATCCTTAGTCGTGTCGATCTGGTACCACCGGCTTGGCTGAAGGAAATCACCGAT
The DNA here is from genome assembly GCF_001421915.1 of Sphingomonas sp. Leaf62. Lineage (NCBI taxonomy): Bacteria > Pseudomonadati > Pseudomonadota > Alphaproteobacteria > Sphingomonadales > Sphingomonadaceae > Sphingomonas > Sphingomonas sp. Leaf62. The sequence goes on from NZ_LMLN01000006.1 coordinate 36,938, forward strand.
TTCTTCGCGCTTTACCGAATGCCGACGCTGATGTTCCTGTCTGGCTTGTTGCTGCCAAAATCGCTGAAGAAGGGGTCGGGTACCTACTTCCTCGGCAAACTACGCAGTGTCTGGTGGCCCTATCTGATCTGGTCGGCCGTCACGGCCATCGTCTTTTCCCGCGACGGTGGCAGCGTCTCGGCTATCTTCAGTCTCCTGAATGCTGGAAGTTACCTCTGGTTTCTTTACTTCATCGGGATTTTCTATTTCGTTGCCTATCTTGTGAAGTCGTTCAACTTTTTCGTTGTCGGGGCGGCTATCTTCGGAATTGCGGTGCTGGTGTCGTTCGGGTCGCCCGGCATCGTCGTGCATACGCGCATGTTCTACCTGATGACCTTCTTTTTCCTCGGCGCATTTGCGGGTCGGCATTGGGATGCCTTCCTCGCCCTCACCGATCGGCGCGAAAGCCTGTTCGCGGCAGTAGTCGCCGCGATCGGCGGCGCCTTTGCCGCCTATTTCGACTTCAAGTCCGGACCGGCGTTCATCGCGCTGACCCTCGCCTTCGTGATCGCGGCATGCCATCTGTCGCGTAAGGTCGTGGATCATCGCTGGACGCACCTACCCAATTATGTCGGCCGCAATTCGCTGAAATTTTATGTCAGCCATTTCCCGGCCATTTATCTGTTCGACGTCATGGCGGTCCGGCTTGGTGTCACCAATACCGACATTATTGTCCTCGCCAGCATCGTGTTCGCATTGTCGGTCGGACTGATCCTGTCGGTCGCAGCGGAGCGATCGAAGGCGGTGCAGTGGCTTTTCGCCGTACCGAATTTTGGCAAACCGGCCGCGGTCCGCCCGGCCAATGCGTGAACCTTGCTGCCGGGGCCGCGCGAACCGCACGGTGCCCGTCTCGATGCCCGGTTCCTGCAGATAGGTCGTCGAGGTTCGGATGACCGCCGCCGTCCGGTTGATCTACGGCCATTGCGCGCATCGCTATCCGCGTTAGCATGCTCCCAAATGACGGGAAGGATTGCGATGCGCTGCTACGGATGGATCGGTCTCGCCGCGACGACGCTGGCGATCGCGACGCCCGCTACCGCGCAGCGGGTCGAGGAAGTGTCGATCGATCAATTGCAGGCGCAGATGCGCGCGGGCGCCACCGACAGCGTCGCGTTCACCCGCGCCTATCTCGCCCGGATCGCGGCGATGGATCGCGCCGGCCCGACGCTGCGCAGCGTCATCGCGCTGAACCCGGATGCGTTGCAACAGGCGGCGGCGCTCGATGCCGAGCGGCGTGCCGGGCGGGTGCGGGGGCCGCTGCATGGCGTACCGATCCTGATCAAGGATAATATCGAGACGGGGGACCGGGTTGCTACCACCGCCGGTAGCCTTGCGTTGCGGGACAACTTCACCGGGCGGGATGCGCCGTTGGTCGCCTATCTGCGGCGGGCGGGGGCGGTGATCCTCGGCAAGACCAACTTGTCCGAATGGGCCAATATCCGGTCGACCCGGTCGATGAGCGGGTGGAGCGCGGTCGGCGGACTGGTGCGCAACCCCTATGCGCTCGATCGCACCGCCTGCGGATCGTCCTCGGGATCGGGTGCGGCGGTCGCGGCCAGCTTCGCGGCGGCAGCGGTCGGGACCGAGACCGACGGCTCGGTGGTCTGCCCCTCGTCGATCAACGGACTGGTCGGGTTCAAGCCGACGCTGGGCCTGATCAGCCGCAGCCGGGTGGTGCCGATCAGCCATAGCCAGGACACGCCCGGGCCGATGGCGCGATCGGTGCGCGACGCGGCACTGTTGCTGTCGGCGATGGCCGGACCCGATGCGACCGATCCCGCCACCGCCCGGACCCAGGTCCGGGATTATGTCGCTGGCTTGTCGACCAACGCATTGAAGGGGCGGCGGATCGGCGTGATCCGGCCGCAGGGGATGACGCCGCCGCTGACCCGGCGGTTCGACGCAGCACTTGCGGTGCTGCGCGCGGGCGGCGCGACACTGGTCGAGGTGACGCCGCCCAAGCTTGACGGGTTGGGCGAGGCGGAACTGCTGGTGCTCCAGACCGAGTTGAAAGCCGACCTGAACACCTATCTTGCAACCACTCCGGCGGCGGTGAAGACCCGCACCCTCGATCAGGTCATCGCCTTCAACCGCGCGAACGCGCCGCGCGAAATGCCCTTCTTCGAACAGGAAACGTTCGAGGCGGCGGCAAAGACCAGCGGCCTGAACGACCCCGCCTATCGCGCGGCGCGGGCGAAGGCGCTGCGGCTGGCGGGTGCCGAAGGGATCGACGCCATGCTGAAAGCCGCGAAGGTCGATCTGTTGGTCGAGCCGACCTATGGCGCGGCGTGGCTCAGCGACCCGGTGTACGGCGACCAATATGGTGGTCCGTCGGCGTCCGAATTGCCGGCGGTGGCGGGATATCCGCACCTGACCGTGCCGATGGGGCTGGCGCAGGGGCTGCCGGTCGGGCTGTCGTTCATCGGCACGGGTGGTGCCGACCAGCAGGTGCTGAACGCCGGCTATGCCTATGAACAGAGGGCGCAGGCCCGGATCGCGCCGCGTTATCCGGAGCGGGCGGACGTAGGGCCGGGCCTGGACGGCGTTCGGTAGAAAAGACCATGACCTACCGTTCGTGCTGAGTAGGGGCTGAACGAAGTCGAAGACCCGTATCGAAGTACCTGCCGCGAGCGGTCCTTCGATACGCTGTTTCGACAAGCTCAACAGCTACTCAGGACGAACGGTTTTTGTTGCTCCGCAACCTACCCCAACGTCTTCAACAATTCCTCCCACCACACGACGCCCGGATCGATCGTCGCCACCGGCACGCGTTCGTTCAGCCCGTGGGCAAAGATTTCGCCGGGCTTCATGAACACACCCCCGACGCCGAAGCTCGGGATACCCTTGGCCCGGAAATGCATCGAATCGGTGGCGCCGGCTTCCTGCATCGGCAGGACCGGCGTGCCCGGCGCGCGTTTGGCAACCACGGCCTTGACCGCCGACACGACCTTCGAGTCGAGCGGGGAGGCGCCGGCCTCGATCGTGCCATTGTCGCGGAACGTGACCGCGATCGTCGGGTCGGCGACCAGTTCGATCAGCTTCTTCTCGATCTCGGCGCGCGGCGTGCCGGGAAAGATGCGGCAGTTGATGTTGGCCATTGCCCGCTGCGGCAGGGCGTTGGGCGCATGGCCGCCGTTGAACATGGTGGGCACACAGGTCGTGCGAACCTGCCCGACATAGCGTTTGTCGGCGGACAGGATGTCGGCGGCGGCGGTATCGGCCGGATTGGCGGCGAACGCCTTCATCGCCGCGCCCAGCTCGCCCGGCGTCGCGGCGGCGGTCCCGGCGAGCGATGCCTTGGTGATCTCGTTCTGCTGCGGCGGGAAGCGGTACTTGGCGATCCGCACCACCGCGTTCGCCAGTACCGCGATCGCGTTGCGCGGCCCCGGTCGGCTCGAATGGCCACCGGGATCGGTGACGGTCAGATGCCAGTCGCCATAGACCTTTTCCGCCGCCTGCAGGCCATAAGCGATCGGCTTGCCATCCTCGCCCAGCGCGCCGCCACCGGCATCGGCGTTCAGCACCAGCCCGGCATTGGCGAACGCCACCGCCGCCGCCTGCGTCGTCTTCATCTCGGTTTCTTCGTCACCGGTCAGCACCAGCACGAGGTCGCGTTTCGGCACCCATTTCTCGCGCTTCAGCTGCATCAGCGTCGCGACGACCAGCGACACGTTCGCCTTGTTGTCGAGACTGCCGCGTCCGAAGACATAGCCGCCCTCGACCACCGGCGTGAACGGATCGCGGGTCCAGTCCTTCGCGTCGGCGGCGACCACGTCCATATGGCCCAGCACGACCGTCGGCTTCGCCTTGCGGTCGCGCCCGGCGATGCGCGCGGTCAGATAGCCGGTCTCGCCCAGCGGCACGAACGTCACATCGGCATCGGCAAAGCCCGCCGACACCAGTTGCTGCTTCAGATAGGCGGCATAGGCCGGCACCTGCGCCTCGCCCTGCACCGTCTTGAACGCGATGCCGCGCGTCAGCAGCGTCAGCGCTTCCTTGCCCGTAGCCGAGGTCGGCGCATCCTGCGCGATCGCGGCGGCGGGGAGTAGGGTGGATGCCGCAAGGACGACGAACAGGTGGCGCATGGACTTCTCCGACTAGGCTGCCGGCAGTCTGCGCAGGGGAAGGGGCGGGGCGCAAGACCGCCCCGCACCCCCGTCACGCCGGCAGGGCGGCAATCGCCGTGGCATGGTCGGACACCAGCCGGATGGTGGTGTCGCCGGTAAAGATGCCGTACCAGCCCTGCGGCTCGTGCGGGGGATCGCCCATATACTGGCGGTCGCCGTCCTGGAACCGGTAGTCGGGATGCGCAGCCCGCGCCTCGCCGTTCCATGCCCAGAAATTGGTGCCGGCGATCGGCCCGCCATCCTGCATGTCCTTGATCGCCGCCGAATAGATGCGACCGTAGAAGCGGTCCTTGTAGGTCGTCGCCACCGCCGGATCGTTGCTGCCGCCGTCGCGCGGATAGCCGAATTCCTCGATCACCATCGGCTTGCCCAGCTGCCGGGCCAGCGCGACATGGTCGGCGATATACCGGTCGGTCAGCGTCTCGCCACGCGCGGCGGTATTGGCGAGGTCGGTCTGCTTCACCCAGTCCCAGTTGTTGGGCCAGATATGGACGGTCAGATAGTCGATCTCTGGGATGGTATGTTCGGCCAGCACGATATCCGCGCTTTCCAGCCCGCCCTTCAGCCCCTCGCTGCCGGTCGAGACCAGATGGTTGCGATCGATCGACTTGATGAACTGCGCACTGTCGCGGACCCACGCATAGAATTGCGGCAGGTTCGCATGGGCCATGTCGCCCGACGGACGCGGCTCGTTCGACAGCTGCCATGCCATGATCGTCGGATCGTCGGCATAGGGCTTGCCCGTCACGCCATTGGTCCGCCCGACGACCGCACGGATCCAGTCGCGATACAGGTCCATGGCGGCGCGATTGCCGTAGAATTGGGCGTTGAAGTTCGCGAATTCCGGCCAAGGATGCGCCGGATCGTTCATGTTGATGTAGTTGCCGCCGTTGACGTAGGACAGGTACGTCATCATCCCGCCCGACCATTCCCAGAAGTTGGTCAGGTACAGCACCGCGCGAATGCCGCGCTTGCCCATTTCCGCCAGCGCATAGTCGAGCCCGGCGAGCAGCGTCTGGTTGTAATCCTTGCCAGGGCCGCGAAAGCCCGGCTTGATCGAATTCTTGAGCGGCCCTTCCTCGCTCGACGCCAGCACGCGCAGGTTGGTCACCCCCATCGCCGCCAGCGCGTCGAGTTCGCGGCCCAGCCGTGCCCGGTCGCCATAGGGCGCATCGGCCCCCAGATAGGCGGCATACCACATATTGCCGCCGACGAAGCGATAGCGCCGGCCGTCGAGCGACAGCCGCATCCCGTCACGCCGCACAAAGCCGCTGGTGCCACCGGCGTTCGGCCGCGACAGCGGAGGGGCCATGGTACAGCCGGCGAGCAGCGCGCCCGATCCGATGAATCCGCGCCGTGCGATCGTCGTCATGCCGTCCAGTCCCTCATCCCTACGCCGGTCGTGCCGTCTGTCCCGGCAGACTGCGGAACCGGCGCATCGCTGTCAACATATGTATTTCGTTTTTGTTTATTCCGCGCGGCCGGAAGCGGTTACGCTCGCTCGCCACGACCAGAAAAATGCGCTGCGATGCGCTACCCCTGAACGATCCCATGACTGGTGGTGCAGTTGGAAAGGTTTTGCCGCCTATCATCGCGTCCGCCGACCGGCCTCCGGCATTCGGCGAAAAGCATTTTGCAACTGTCCCTTCGCACCCGAATGATGCTTCGACCACCCGAACCAGAGCCGCATAGCCCGAGGACCAGAAGGACCGATATGCCCCGCCCCCTGATCGCTGCCTTCCTGCTGGCAATCCCCGCCATCGCGCCGGCCCAGACCGTCGCCCCCGTCGCCGAAACCGCCACCCGGCCGATCCCGCTCCACATAGGCGGCCGCGTCGTCCCCGCCGGTGGCGGGTATAAGCGGCAATGGCCCGGCACCTATCTCGAAGCGGCGTTCAAAGGGCGCGCCGTCGACCTGAAGGTCGGTCCGGGCGAGGTCTCGCTGCGCATCAGCATCGACGGCGCGGCCCCGGTCGCACTGGTCCGCCCCAAACCCGGCCGCTACCGCATCACCACGCCCGGTGCCGGCCGCCATCGCATCCGGGTCGACGTGGTCAGCGAATCGCAGACCGGTCCGACCGGTCTGGGTGGCCTCTTCGCGCCGGCCGGCACCACGCCGCTTGCTGCACCCAGGGCCGCCGTCCGCCGGATCGAATTCATCGGCGACTCGCACACCGTCGGCTATGGCAACACCTCGACCAGCCGCGACTGTACCGACGTGCAGGTCTGGGAAACGACCGACACGTCGCAGGGGATCGCCGGGCGTCTCGGCAAACGCTACGGTGCCGATATCCGCGTCAACGCCATTTCCGGGCGGGGCATCGTTCGCAACTATGGCGGTTTCGCAGCACCGACCGTGCCGCAGGCCTATCCCTACGCGCTGTTCGACGCAAAGACGCCCGCCGACGACGCGAACTGGCATCCGCAGGTCATCGTCATCGCACTCGGCACCAATGACTTCACGACCCCGTTGAAGCCCGGCGAACGCTGGGCCGATCGCGCCGCGCTGCACGCCGATTATGAGGCGCGCTATGTCGCCTTCGTCCAGGGGTTGCGCCGCCGCGATCCGAACGCCCTGTTCGTGTTATGGGCGACCGACCTCGCCGATGGCGAAATCCTGCGCGAGGTGCAGCAGGTCGCGACCAAACTCCGCGCGACCGGCGAGACGCGCCTTGCGGTCGTGCCGGTCACCGGCCTCGATTTCGGAGGCTGTCACTATCATCCCGACCTGGCCGACGACGCAAGGATCGCCGCGGCGATCGCGACCGCGATCGATGCCCGGCCGGACGTGTGGAAGCGGCGCTAAGAGGCTGTTTGAAAACTCGCGGTAAAGCGAGTTTCGCAGGCGGTGCCGGCCCGCTCCCCCGCCCGGCCACCCACACGGTATTTTAATGGGTGGCCGGGAGGGGGAGCGGGCCGGCACCGCAAAAATGCGCCACGGCGCATTTTCAAACGGACACTAAACCGACGTCACCGGCGCGGCGTCCTCGGCAGTGAGCATCCGCACTTCGTAGATCACGGCATCGCCCTGCTTCGCGGTCAGGGTGATGGTCGCCGCCGGGCGTCCCTGCGCCCCGGCCGACGGGATCGGATAGTCGAGCGCGACGAACCGGTCCGCCGCCGGACCCTTGTGCGTCGCGGTGGCGAGCGGTGCGCCGTCGAGGGCGATATCGATCGCGCGATCGACATCGCGGCCCCAGATCAGCAGCCGCAGCACCGCCGGTCCCGGTCGCCGGGCCAGCGTCATGCCCAGTGTCTGGCCGGGTTTGATGCGCCGCGCCGACCGTCCCGACCAGTTCACGACCTCGCTGCCGCCCGGTACCAGCTGATGGTCGCGCTCCGGCTGCATCTCGCCCATGTACAGCGTGTCGACGGTGCGGCGGCCGAGCGTCCGTGCCTCGGCCTGCGCCCGTACATACTCGCCGCGCGCCGCCGCCCAGCGATCGCTGGTGAAGGTCGGCAGATACACCGCCGTCCGCCGGTCCCATTGCGAATAAAAGGGGCGGAAGGTCAGTGTTTCGCCCAGCGCGCCGGTCGCGGTGAAGCGGTTGTCGCCCGCCGGCGTCAGGCTGTCGGCGATCGCGCCGTCGTTGACCAGTGCCGGCCCGGTGCTGTCGAACGGCTTCGCCTCGCTGCCCATATCGGCAGCAAGCACCAGCGGGCCATAAGTGAAGGCGACGATCGTCGGATCGTCGGGCGTCGCTTCGGTCGCCAGCGTCATCGGCAGCGTCAGCGCGACGGTATCGCCCGCGCGCCACCGCCGGTCGATCACCGCATAGCCGCCGCGCACCACCGGCGCGATCGCCTGTCCGTTCAGCGCCACGACCGGGTCCTTCGCCCAGCCGGGCAGGCGGATCGCGATCGCCTGCCTGCCGCGCGGTGCCCGTCGGACGGTGAGCGTGGCGTCGCCCTTCAGCGGCATCGCGGTATCGAGATCGACCGCCAGTCCCCGTTCGCTCCAGTCGAGCTTCGATGGCACGAACAGGTTCAGGTACAACGTGTCCGCATCCTGCCACCAGATCGAATCGGCATGTTTGGCATGGCTCTCCATCCCCGACCCGACACAGCACCAGAAACTGTCCTCGGGGCTGGAATAGGTCCGCCGCGCCCCCGCCGCCAACGGCATGAAATAGACGAAGCGACCGTCGCGTGGCCGCTGATGGGCGAGCATGTGGTTGATCTGCACCCGTTCGTAGAAATCGAACCAGCGTGCCTCGGGCTGCCAGCCATAGAGATGCCGGGTCAGCTTCAGCATGTTATAGCTGTTGCACGCCTCGCACGTCGCCTCGCCGAGTCGTTTCGACAGCTGGTCGGGCTGGCCGAAATGCTCGCGTTCCGAATTGCCGCCGATCACATAGCTGTGATGCCCGGTCACCCGCTGGTGAAAGAAGCGCGCCGCCGCCGCATGGGCCGGCGCACCGGTCAGTTCATGGAGGCGGGCAAGGCCGATCACCTTCGGGATCTGCGTATTGGCGTGCAGCCCGGCCAGCCGGTCCTGCCCGGCGGTCAGCGGGTCGAGCACCGCCTTGTGCCGGATCTTTTCCGCCATGCGCAGCCAGCGGGCATCGCCGGTCAGCGCATAGGTATCGGCATAGCTTTCGTTCAGTCCGCCATGCTCGGCCGCCAGAATACGCTGCATCTGTTCGTCGGAGCGCGGTTCGAGCACGCCGGCCAGATAGCCGGCCATGCCGAGCAACACCGGCATGGCCCGTGGATTGCGCGCCAGCACATGCGCGTCGATCAGCCCGGCATGGACCTTGTGCCACGTATAGAGCGGCACCCAGCCGCCGTTCAGGTCGAACCCGTTGCTGCGGATATCGCCGCGACGCAGCTCCTCGAACACGATCTTACCGTCGACCGTCCGGCCATCGCGCTCGACGGTCGTGCCGCCGACATAGCCGTCGCCATGCGCGGTCTGGATCCGTGCCATCTCCTTGAGCGCATGGTCGAGCCGCGCCGCGACCGCTGCATCGCCGGTATTGGCGACGGTCAGCGCACAGGCCGACAGCCAGTGGCCAAGGCTGTGCCCGGCAATCCCCTGCGCCTCCCAACCGCCATAGACCGGCTTCGGCGCGGTCAGTCCGGCCGAGATATAGAAATTATGCAGCAGCCGTTCGGGGTCGAGATCGAGCAGATAGCGGCGATTGGCGGCGAAGGCATCGACGAAGGGCGATGGCTGCAACGTCACGAATCGGGCGGGGATCGGTTCGACCCGACGCATCGCTCGAGTCGCCGCGAACGCCGATGTGCCGAACGGCAGCAGGCTGGCACCGATCATCAGGCTCCGGCGACTGATCGGCAGGACCCGGCCGGGTCCGGTGCCGTGCGGGATCGGTGACGTGACGGGGTTCGGCATGGACAGTCCTGACTGACGGTTTTGTATCGCTGCGTTGTTGAGAAAGAATTGTCTGACTTTTGGAAAGGCGTCAACCGCCGATGGCGCAATCCGGCCAATGGTATCGCTATCATCGCAGGCACGGATTGAGCTTGCCGGGGTGCGGCCTGTTCGATGCCGCTGTATAAAATTGAAGACTAATCAGGCACGAACCCGATCGAAGCGCGCCAATCACGACGTGCGACCGAAGTGCAACGTCGCCGACATTTTTCATATCGTCCCCATTGCATTCCTCTGTCCTCACGGTAATTGTCAGAGTATAGATGGGCTCAATTAAGGGTCTGATCGGGGAGAGTTTCATGGTCGTCAGGGCCGGGATGCTGGTGTCGGCATCTGCAATCGCTTTGTTCCTTGGCATGCCTGCCTATGCCCAGGTGACCGGTGCAACGCCCGGTGTCCCCGCCGATGGCCCGGAACAGGCCGGCGACGGCACCGTTTCGCGCGACCCCGCCACCGACGAAGGCGACGAGATCATCGTCACCGGCGTGCGGGCATCGATCGTCGGGGCGCTGAACGTCAAGCGCAACGCGACGCAGGTCGTCGACTCGATCGTCGCCGAGGATGTCGGCAAACTGCCCGACAATAACGCGATCGAGGCGTTGCAGCGTGTGAGCGGGATTCAGGTCACGAACCGCGCCGGTGGCGAAGCGGCTGCCATTTCGATCCGGGGTCTGCCCGATGCGCTGACGACGATGAACGGGCGCAACATCTTTACCGCGTCGGGGCAGAATTTCTCGCTGGCGGATATTCCCGCGAACCTGGTCAAGCGGATCGACGTGTATAAGACGCGCGCCGCCGACCAGATCGAGACCGGCATCGCCGGTCAGATCGACGTGTTCACCCGGCGTCCGTTCGACTTCAACGGTTTCGCGCTGTCGGGCGTCGCGCGCGGCATCTACAACGAACAGGCCGACAGCTTTAATCCCAACGTGTCGGGGCTGATCAGCAATCGCTGGGAAACCGGGATCGGCGATATCGGCGTGCTGGTGAGCGGCAGCTATGCGCGCACCAAATATCGCGACATGAGCGTGACGGCGGGTGCGATGGTGCCGTTCGTCACCGAAAATCCGCCGCCGGGCTTCGTACCGCTCCAGCGCGTCTTCCCCGAAAGCGGCGCGTGGCAGCCGGGGACCGAACGCGGTCTGCCGACCGCCGCCGGTTCGACCTTCCTGCTCGGCGGGCAGCAGGTGCCCTATTATCTTTCTCGCGACGCGGTGTTCAGCCCCGACGTCGCGGGCACGCGCGAACGTCCGGCGGTGAACGCCGCGGTGCAATGGTCGCCGAACAGCAGTTCGACCTACACCGCCGAATTCTTCTGGAACCAGTTCCGCGCAACGACGCAGAACAGCCTGTTCTTCAGCTTCGTCGACTGGTGGGGCGGGCTCGGCGCCAATCCCAAATCGACGATCGAACTCTATCCCGACACCAACATCATCAAGGCTCGCTCGGTCGGCGACGTGTTCGGGTTCAACAGCGGCGACTATACCCGGTCGAAGACCGACAGCTTCGTCTATGCGCTCAACGCCGATTGGAAAGTGGGCGATAACGGCCGGATCACCGCCGATCTGTCGTATCAGAACAGCCAGTTCGACACCCAATTCCTCGCGATGCGCCTGAACCGCGTCGCCAGCCGGATCGATGTCGACTTCAACACCCGGGGCGGCATCCCCGCCTATAATTTCGACAATAACGACCTGCTGGTCGACCCGACCCGGTGGGACGTCGGCGAATTCTACGACAATGCCAACCGGTCGAAGGGGGATGCCAAGACCCTGCACCTCGACGGTGAGAATAAGTGGGACGAAGGTTTCCTGCGCCGGGTAAAGGCGGGCATCCGCATCGACGATCGCAACGCCGTCGATTCGGTGCGGTCGCAGGATGCGCGCGTCCTCGGTCGCAAATTCTCCGAGCTCGACCCCGGCCTGCAACTGGTGAACAAGGACTTTTTCGACGGTCGCGCCAGCGTGCCGACGTCGTGGCTGGTTCCCAACGGCTCCTATATCTACGAAAATGCCGACGCGATCCGGCAGCTGTACAAAAGCACCGTCGCGCCCAATTTCCTGCTGTCGGATCAGCTGCGCCTGACCGACGTGTTCGACATCAACGAAATCACCATGAGCGCCTATGCCATGGCCGATGGTCAGTTCGACCTGTTCGGACGGCCGTTCCATGTCCAGGCCGGGCTTCGCTACACGGATGTCGACACGAATTTCGTGTTCACCGACCGCTATAACGGCACCGTCACCCGCGCATCGAACGGCACCGCCCGGTTCCTGCCGAGCGCCACGCTGCGCTACGACGTGGCCGACGACTTCCGCATCCGCTTCAACTATGGCGAGACGCTGCGCCGGCCGGCGTTCGGCGATCTCAACCCCAATCCCAATCTGGTCGGCGACCTGACCAATATCGGTCGCGGCAGCGGGTCGTCGGGCAATCCGAACCTGCGCCCGACCATTGCCAAGAATTACGACTTGTCCGCCGAATGGTTTTTCGAACGGGGCAGCGCGATCTATGGTACGCTGTTCCGCCGGGAAATTGACGGGCTGGTCGTGCCGCTGACGTCGGTGCTGACCATTCCCAATACCGGGCTGAACACCAACGTCTTCGCCGTCACCCGTCCCGAAAACGCCTCGAACGGGGTGCTCAAGGGGATCGAACTGGGGCTGACCTATTTCCCGACCTATCTGCCCGCGATCCTCGACGGGTTCGGATTTCAGGGCAGCCTGACGCTGCTCGATTCGAACCAGAACATCCCGTTGACCGACAGTGCCGGCAATGTGACAGGCGAGACGCAGTCGGCCTTCTTCGGCGTGTCGGACCTGTCGTACAATGCGACGCTGGCCTATGAGAAGGGTGGGCTCGGTGCGCGTCTGTCCTATGTCTGGCGCAAGGCGTTCCTCGCCAACAACGAAGCGCGGCTGTTCGCCAATCCGATCGGCGTCTGGCGGCGTCCCGAAAGCAGCCTCGACTTTCAGTTGACCTATGCGGTCACCGACCGGCTGGGGCTGACGCTGGATGCGGTCAACCTGACCAGCCAGACGCAGCAGAATTATTACCGGTTCGAGGATGCCGGCAATGCCGACCAGTTCAACCTCGGCACCACCCTACTCTCGCGGACCTTCGCGGTCGGGCTGCGCTACTCGTTCGACTGACGCACATCGCCCGCTGTGATCCAATCCTTTTCTGACGGAGTGACCCCCATGATCCGGTCCACGCTTCCGCTCGCCGCCCTCGTCCTGCTCGCCGGTTGCAACGGCATTTCGGGTACCGATGCCAGCGGCAATATCTCGGCACCCGTCGCACCTGCGCCGACTCCGACGCCGACCCCCACGCCGACACCGACCGCGACGTCGGGCCTGTTGGCGCTGACCGGCGACACGATGCCGGTCCATGACCCGGCCATCCTGAAGGACGGTAACACCTATTTCCTGTTCGCGACCGGGTCGGTCACCGATCGCGAAGGGTTGCTCGCGACGCGGACCTCGACCGATCTGACCGGGTGGACGTGGCGCGGGCCGGCCTATACCGCGCTGCCGGCATGGACCGCGACCGCCGTGCCCGGCACGTCGGGCATCTGGGCCCCCGACATCGTCAAGCGTGGCGGCGAATATCGCCTGTATTATTCGGTCTCGACCTTCGGCAGCAACCGGTCGGCGATCGGCCTGACCGTCAACAACGCACTGAACGTCAACAGCCCCGCGACCGGCTGGGTCGACAAGGGGGCGGTGATCCAGTCGAACACTACCGACAATTTCAACGCGATCGACCCCGCCGTCTTCACCGACGCCGATGGCGGCGAATGGATGGCGTTCGGCAGCTTCTGGACCGGCATCAAGATGGTCCGGCTCGATCCCGCCACCGGCCTGCGCCTTGCCAGCGACCAGACGATCTATCCGCTGGCGACGCGCCCGTCACCGGGTGCGATCGAAGCGCCGTTCGTCGTCCGCCACGGCGACTATTACTATCTGTTCGCATCGTTCGACGCCTGTTGTCAGGGGGCGAACAGCACCTACAACACCGTCGTCGGCCGGTCGCGGACGCCGACCGGGCCGTATCTCGACAAGAGCGGCAAATCGATGCTCGACGGTGGCGGTTCGCTGGTGCTGGCATCGGGGCAGGGGACCGATTCACGCTATGTCGGGCGTGGCCATGTCGCGGTGCTGCAGGAAACGACCGGCGATCATATCGTCTATCACGCCTATGACCGCGAACGGAACGGCGCACCGACGCTGCAGATCCAGCGGCTGACATGGGATGCCGATGGCTGGCCGGTGGCGCAGTAACATGGGGATCGCGCGCGTGCTGTCGTCGTTCGCGGCGCTGTTGCTCGCCGGGGCGGGGGTCGCTCAGACCGCCGTCCGGACAAGCGACATCCGACCGGTCCATGATCCGGTGCTGATCCGGCAGGGGGCGACCTGGCACGTCTTTTCGACCGGCATCGGCCGCGATGGGCAGGGGGTGCTGTCGGAGCGGACCTCACCCGATCTGGTCCATTGGCAGGCGGGCACGCCGCCGTTCGCCAAGCTGCCCGACTGGGCGACGCAGGCCATTCCCGGCGCGCGCAATCTGTGGGCGCCCGACATATCCTTCGTGAACGGGCGCTATCGCCTGTATTATTCGGTCTCGACCTTCGGATCGAACCGGTCGGCGATCGGCCTCGCCACCAATGCGACGCTCGACCCGCAAGCGCCTGGCTATGGCTGGCGCGACGAGGGCATGGTGCTGCGATCGACGCCGGGCGACGCCTATAACGCGATCGACCCGGCGTTCATCGTCGACAAGGGCGGCCGCCACTGGCTGTCGTTCGGCAGCTTCTGGAGCGGGCTGAAACTGGTCGAGCTGAACCCGCGGACCGGCAAGCCGCTATTCCGCGACGCCAAGCCGCTTGCTTTGGCCAGCCGTCCGGTCCCGGCGGGCGCGCCGTCGATCATCGAGGCACCCTATATCTTCGAACGCGGCGGTATGTACTGGCTGATCGCCAGCTACGACTATTGCTGCAAGGGCGTGAACAGCACCTATTACACGGTCATCGGCCAGTCGAAGACGATCACCGGGCCGTATCTGGGCAAGGACGGCAGTTCGATGCTCGCCGGTGGCGGCACGGTGCTGCTGCGGGCCGATCTGGAGGAAAAGGGCCGGTTCCGCGGTCCCGGCCATGCCGGCCACAGCCGGGGGGACGACGGCATCGACCGCATCGTCTATCACGCCTACGACAAGGAAAATGCCGGTGCGCCGACCCTGCGCGTCGCGACCCTGCAATGGGGCAGCGATGGCTGGCCGACCGCCCGGTGAAGGAGAGAATGACCATGAACGACGCCCTGTCCCGCCGCCTGTTCCTGGGCGGGGTTGCCGCCGCCGGTGCCGCGACGGCCATGCCCGCATGGGCGCAGCGCCGTCGCGGTGGCGCGACCGGCATCGTCAACCCGCTGGTCAGGAACCGCGCCGATGCGCAGGTGTTTCGCCACACCGATGGCTGGTATTACCTGACCGGGTCGGTGCCCGAATATGACCGGCTGGTGCTGCGCCGGTCGAAGACGATCGGCGGCCTGACGACCGCGCAGGAAAAGGTCCTGTGGCGGCACGAGGCATCGGGGCCGCGCTCGGGATTCCTGTGGGCACCCGAACTGCATCAGATCGACGGCAAGTGGATCATGTACTTCGCCGCCGGTCCCAGCGGCGGCGGCGAGGACGTGTTCCGCATCCGCACCTATGCGGTGGTGTGCGACGGCCCCGATCCGATGACCGGCAACTGGTCGGTGCTGGGCCAGCTGGAAACGCCGTGGGATAGCTTCAACCTCGATTCGACCAGCTTCGTCCATCGCGGTACCCGTTATCTGGCATGGGCGCAGCGCGAGCCGGGGATCGAGACCAATTCGAACCTGTACCTCGCACCGCTCGCCACGCCGCTGACGCTCGCCGCCAAGCCCGCCCGGCTGACCGTACCGACGCTGCCATGGGAGATTCGGGGATACAAGGTCGCCGAGGCCCCGGCGCTGCTGGCGCGCAACGGGCGGCTGTTCATGACCTATTCGGCCAGCGCCACCGATGCGCGCTATTGCCTGGGGATGCTGACCGCGCGCGACGATGCCGATATCATGGACCCGGCGGCATGGACCAAATCGCCGCAGCCGGTGCTCAAGACCGACGCCGCGCGCAAGATTTTCGGCCCCGGCCACAACAGCTTCACCGTCGACGAACGCGGTCGCGACATGCTGGTCTTCCATGCGCGCGATTACGAAAAGATCACGGGCGACCCGCTGTTCGATCCGAATCGCCATACCCGCGTACAGCCGGTGCGATACGATGCCGCTGGCGTACCGCAGTTCGAACCGCCCGCAGCGAACGGGCCGCTGCGGGTCTGAGAGGGACCTGATCCCGATCCGCAGGTTCGCCGCATCGGGAACGGGCGCGAACGATACATCGATCGACTATCGGAAACGATAGTCGACGTTCCGATGGATTCGGTTCGCGCCCCTGTTGTAACGCCCGCAACTTGCCGCTTTTTTCACTTCCTCTTGGCGGCATTAACTATCTGGTATTCGGTGCCGTCCTATTGCTTCGTCCATGATGCTGTTGACGCGGTTGGGGGATGGAATGCGGAAATCCGGGTATCTGCTGGCGGCGACCGCGTGTGTCGCGGTCGCCTGCCCGGCCGCGGCGCAGGGGCTGCGCGGCGTGGTTACCAAGGCCGGCGAGAAGCCCAATGCCCATGTCGGCGAGGAAGCATCGGCCAACACATCGGACATCGTCGTCACCGCGACTCGGCGGTCGCAGCGTTTGTCGAACGTGCCGATCGCGGTCAGCGCCTACAGCACCGCCGCGCTCCAGAATTCCGGCGCGACCGACATTCGCCAGATGGCGCAATTGTCGCCATCGCTGATAGTGTCGTCGACCGGGTCCGAAGCCAATGCGTCGGCGCGCCTGCGCGGTATCGGCACGGTCGGTGACAATCCCGGCCTCGAAAGCTCGGTCGCGGTGTTCATCGACGGCGTCTATCGCAGCCGTACCGGTTCCGGCCTCAACGATCTGGGCGAGGTCGAGCGAATCGAGGTGTTGCGCGGGCCGCAGGGTACGTTGTCGGGACGCAATTCGTCCGCCGGCGCGATCAGCATCTACACCAAATATCCCTCGTTCGACTTTGGTGGCTATGGCGAGGCGAGCTATGGCAATTTCAACGCGGTGCGCCTTGCCGGTGCGCTGACCGGGCCGATCGTCGCCGACAAGCTGGCCTTTCGCGTCGACGGCGTCGTCGGCAGGCGCGACGGCTTTTATCGCGATGTCGTCAACGACACCGATTACAACGACCGCAACCGCTATTTCGTGCGTGGACAGCTGTTCTTCAAACCGGTCGACAATTTCTCGATCCGGTTGATCGGCGACTATACCCGTCGGGACGAGAAATGCTGCGGCGCGGTCTATGTCGATACGCAGGAAAAGGTCGATCCGACCCCGGGCGTGGCCGGTGATTATGCCCCATCAGCGCAGAACCGGATCGTGTCGATCCTGCAAAGCCTTGGCGGAGTGTTGCCCAGCGACGGCGATCCGTACAACCGCCGCATCGCCAATACGCGCGGCCGGGCCTATAGCAATGTCACGACCGATTATGGCGGCTCGGCCCGGATCGGCTGGACCCTGTCCAACCTCCAGCTCATTTCGATCAGCGCGTATCGCGAATATAAGTCGGGCGGTGCCGCCGACGTCGATTACGGCAATGTCGACATCGCCTACCGTCCCGATGACGGCAACGCCTATCGCCAGTTCCATACCTTCACGCAGGAAACGCGGCTGAGCGGCGGGCTGTTCAACAACCGGCTCGACTGGATGGTCGGCGGTTATTACGCGCACGAAAATCTTCGGGTCGCCGACAATATCCGCTTCGGCACGCAATATGGCGCGTTCGCCGCGTGCCGGGTCGTCGCGACGATAAACCCGCTGGCGGCGCTGCGCAATCCGGCGGCCGCCGGGTGCCTGAGCGCCACCGGCCGCGCCGCGCTGACCCCGGCGGTCGGCCCGCAGATCATCGGCGGCATCGACCGGCTGAGCACGCTCAACGACCTCGGCAGCGTCCGTGACCTGTATGACCAGACCAGCAGCAACTATGCGTTCTTCACCCACAATATCTTCAAGGTGACCGATACGCTCAGCCTGACCGGCGGGCTGCGCTATACGCATGAACAGAAATCGCTGGATGCCAGCTTCCTGAACAACAACACCGTATGCCCGACGCAGCAGGCGGCGATGGCACCGTTGCTCGGCGGCAGCAACGCGACGCTGCGGTCGCTGGCGGCCGGGATCGTCACGTTGACCTGCACCGGCAATTCGACCGCCGCGCTGACCGGCGTGCCGATCCGCGACAAGCTGAGCGAAGGGCAGGTCACCGGCACGACCGTGCTGTCGTGGAAACCGGTGCCCAGCACGCTGCTCTATGCGTCCTATGCGCGCGGGTACAAGGCGGGAGGCTATAATCTCGACCGTTCCGACCTGTCGGCGACGGTGTTCGCCACGCCGACCGCCGCATCGGCGCGCAACCTGCGGTTCGATCCCGAAACCGTGCAGGCGCTGGAAATCGGCGTCAAATACAGCTCGGCGAAATTCACCGCGAACCTTGCCGCATTCCGATCGGCGTTCCGCAATTTCCAGCTCAATACCTTCAACGGCACCAACTTCATCGTCCAGAACATCAGCGCGTGTGACCAGTCGCTGGCCGGTGCCGATCGCGACAACAGTTCGGCGACCGGGGCGTGTTCGGGCAAGGTCGGCGCGGGCGTCGTCACGCAGGGGTTCGAATTCGAAGCGGGCGCCTATCCGGCGCGCGATGTCGCGTTCAACATCGGCTATACCTTCGCTCACACCCAATACCGCAACAACCTGGTCGGCAGCGAGGCGGGCGAGCCGCTGAACGCGGCCCTGTTCCTGTTGCCCGGCAACCAGATGTCGAACGCGCCGCGCCACACCATCACCAATTCGGCAGTGTGGACCCCGCCGGTCGGTCGCAATCTCAGCGCGCTCTTCTACGTCGATAGCCGCCTGACCAGCGACTATAACACCGGATCGGACCTGTTCGCCGAAAAGCGGCTCGACGGGTTCTTCCTGATGAACGCCCGCATCGGCCTGCGCGGACCCGAACAGCGCTGGGCGATCGAGTTCTGGGGGCAGAACATCCTCGACACCGACTATCAGCAGGTCGCGTTTGCCGCGCCGTTCCAGGGGGCGGGCAGCGTGTCTCAGGTGACGCGCTTCGGCGCACCCGCGTTCGGCGTAGGCAACGCCATCACCTCCTCCTTCCTGGCCGAACCCCGCACCTATGGCATCACGCTGCGGTCGCGGTTCTGATCATGCCATTCCTGCCTGCAACGGATGACCTGAAACCATGAAAATTCCACGCAAGCTGGGGCTGTCGTTCCTTGCCGTCATCGCGTCGGCGGCGGTGGTGATGCTGGTGTTCTTCACCAGCATCATGATGATCGCGCGGTCGGCCGAGCGGAACAACCACAGTCGCGACGTCTATGCGAAGGCGCTGACGCTCGAGACGTCGATCCTGCGGCAGAACAGCCAGTTTCGCGGGTTCCTGGTAACCGGCGACCCGACCTATCTGAAATCCTATGACGAGGGGCGGCAGGAGTTCGACGAGACGGCGGCCGCGCTGGCGGAGATGCTGACGATCGCGTCGGAGAAGGACCAGCTGGAGGAAGCGCGGCGCGAGACGCTGGCGTGGCGCAAGAATTGGGGCGACCGGCTGATCGCAAAGGTGAAGGCGGGCGAACGCGACGCGGCGCAGGAGGAAGTGCGCGGCGCGGGGCAGAAG
Organism: Sphingomonas sp. Leaf62; assembly: GCF_001421915.1. Lineage (NCBI taxonomy): Bacteria > Pseudomonadati > Pseudomonadota > Alphaproteobacteria > Sphingomonadales > Sphingomonadaceae > Sphingomonas > Sphingomonas sp. Leaf62. The sequence goes on from NZ_LMLN01000006.1 coordinate 56,304, forward strand.
GTGCTGGTCAGCAAGGTCGCGCTGCCGCTGCGCTCGTTGCGCGCGACCGAGACCGAGGAGATGGAGGCGAATACGGCGGCGCAGGAAAGCGCGATCACCACCGCGCTGATCGCGCTGGCGATCGGCGGCGTCGCGCTGATCGGGATCGCCGTCGCGCTGTCGATCATGCTCAGCCGTCAGATCGCGCGACCGATCACCGCCCTGACGCAGGCGATGGCCGATCTGGCCAACGGCCGGCACGACATCGCCGTCGATGCGGCGGGGCGCAGCGACGAACTGGGCGATATGGCGCGCGCCGTGCTGGTGTTCCGCGATACGGCGGCGGCGAAGATCACCGACGATCGCGACCGCGCGGCGGCGATGACCGCGATCGGCGGCGGTCTGCGCAGCCTGTCGCAGGCCGATCTGACCGCCCGCGTGGCCGATGTGCCCGACGCGTTCCGGGCGCTGTCGGACGACTTCAACAACGCCACGTCCAGCCTGAACCGCGTGCTGGGCGAGGTGCGCGGCACCGTCGACAGCATCAAGCATAATTCCGACGAAATTTCGCAGGCCGCCATGGATCTGGCCGAGCGGACCGAGCGCGAAGCGGCGGCATTGCAGCAATCGTCATCGGCGCTCGACGAAGTCACCCGGTCGATCCGCGAGGGCGCGGGTGCCGCGACCGGTGCCAGCAGCGCGATGGTCGATACGCGGAACGAGGCCGAACGTGGCGACGCGATCGTCCGGCAGGCGATCGGCGCGATGCACGGCATCGAACGCGCCAGCAACGAGATCGCCGAGATCATCAGCCTGATCGACGGCATCGCGTTCCAGACCAATTTGCTGGCGCTGAACGCCGGCGTCGAGGCGGCGCGTGCCGGTGAAGCAGGCAAGGGCTTCGCGGTCGTCGCGTCGGAAGTCCGCGCGCTGGCGCAACGCTCCGCCAACGCCGCGACCGAGGTCAAGACGAAGGTGCAGGCGGCATCGACCCATGTGAAGGCCGGCGTCGAACTGGTCGAGCAGACCGGCGAGGCACTGGGCCGGATCATCGAACGGGTCGCATCGGTCGGCGGGTCGATCGACGCGATCGCACGCCAGTCGGACCATCAGGCTACCAGCCTCGGCCAGATCAACGTCGCCATCGCCGAGATGGACGCGATGACGCAGCAGAATGCGGCGATGGTCGAACAGACGTCGGCGGCGGCCCGGCAGCTGGTGTCGGAGGCGGAGGCGCTGGCCGGATCGGTCGCGACCTTTGCCATCGACGGTGGCGCTGCGACGAACGTGACGCCGTTCACGCCCCGCCGGCAGCAGCGCCGCTGGGTCGCGCCGCCCGAGCCGGCTCCGCGCCGCGCCGTGAATGCGAGTGACGACTGGGACGCTTTCTAAGGACATGCCGGGTCCATTGGGGCAACATGCGCTGGTCGTTCGCGACCTGGGCTCGGCGTTTGTCGCGGCGGTATTGGGGGCGGGGGAGCGACAGCTGGCCCGCGCGCCCATGACCGCGGCGCTGATCGCCGACTGGCCGGGCGATGCCGCGGCGGATGCGCTGGCGATGCGGTTCAACGGCGCGCTGCACGCGCTGGCGCGGCGGGGCGACGATCCGATGCTCGGCGCGCTCTATGCCACCCGGACCGGTGATTTCGATACGGTGATCGGCGACGCGATGGCGGCGGCGGACGGCTTCATCGCCGACTGGATGCAGCATCCGCCGCAGACCAACGAGGTCGGGCGCGCCGGCGCGGTCATGGCGGCGCTGATGACGCTGCGCGGGTTGTACGACCTGCCGGTCGAGTTGCTCGAACTGGGCGCGAGTGCCGGACTGAACCTCAATCTTGGCCACTATGCCTATGATCTGGCCGGGGTACGGGCCGGGCGCAGCGATTCGCCGGTGCGGATCGCGCCCGAATGGCGCGGGTCCCCCCCGGTCGCGCGGCCGGTGGAGATCGTGGCGACGCGCGGCGTCGACCTGCGTCCGCTCGCCGCCGCCGACCATCGGGCCCGCGAACGGCTGATGGCCTATGTCTGGGCCGACGAACCCGAACGCGCCGAACGGCTGCGCCATGCGCTGGCGATCGCCGGCGACGTGCCGCCGCAGATCGCGTGCGACGACATTCTGCGCTGGCTGCCGGCTGAACTGGCCCGTCGACCCGACAAGGGCGTATGTCGCGTCGTGATCCACACCATGGCGCTGCAATATTGCAGCCCGGCGACGCGGGCGGCGGTGACCGAAGCCATGGCGGCCAGCGACTATCCGCTGGCTCGCATCGGGTTCGAATGGACCGACGCTCGCGATGCGGTGCATCTGACGCTCACCACCTATCCCGACGGCATCGTCCGGCATCTGGCGACCTGCCATGCCTATGGCCACTGGATCGACTGGCACGGTTAGCCCGTCGCGAACTGCTCCGCGGTAAGGCTGTACAATCCGCCGGCACCCGCCATCGCCGCCATGCCGAGGCCACGCGCTTCGGGCACGATCCGGTCGAGGTAGAAGGTGACGGCCGCTCGCTTACGCGCGGCGAAGTCGGTATCGTCCACTCCGATCAGTGCATGGCCCTGCCGTTCGAGCAGCCAGCCGCACACGCAGGTCGCGAGCATCGTCAGGAACGGATAGCTGCCTGCCAGCCGATCGTCGATGCTGGCCTCCAGCATCCAGCGGGAGACGGCGTGGGTGTCGTTGAGCAGGTCTTTGAGCGCAGCATGTTCAACGTCGCCGCGCATGTCGGCGAACAGCGCGTCGATTGCGGCACCGCCGTCGCCCGACAGCTTGCGCCCGACCAGATCGGCGGCCTGGATGCCGTTGGTGCCTTCGTAGATCGGCGTGATCCGCACATCGCGATAATGCTGTGCCGCGCCGGTTTCCTCGACATAGCCCATGCCGCCATGGACCTGCACGCCGAGGCTCGCGACCTCGCAGCCGATATCGGTGCCATGCGCCTTGGCCAGCGGCGTCACCAGATCGAGCCGCGCCTTCGCACCGTCGATGCCCAGCGTCGCGCGATCGACCTGTCCCGCCGCGTAATAGACCAGCGCCCGCCCCGCCATGGTCTGAGCAGTCATCCGCAGCAGCATCCGCCGGACATCGGGATGCTCGATGATCGCGACCGGCGCGCCGCCCGACGACGCACGCGCCGACTGGACGCGATCGCGGGCATAGGCGACGGCGCGCTGCGTTGCCGCTTCGGCGACCTGCACCCCTTGCAGACCGACATTGAGGCGGGCGTTGTTCATCATCGTGAACATCGCGCGCATCCCCGCGCCCTCCGCGCCGATCAGCTCGCCGATGCAATCGCCGGTATCGCCGAACGACAGCACGCAGGTGGGCGAGGCGTGCAGCCCCATCTTGTGCTCGATCGACACCACGCGGACGTCGTTCGGCTCCCCCGGTTGGCCATCGGCGTCGAGCCGGTATTTCGGCACGAGGAACAGCGAGATCCCCCGGGTTCCCACCGGCGCGCCGGGCGTGCGGGCGAGCACCAGATGGACGATATTGTCCGCCATGTCGTGATCGCCGAACGAAATATAGATCTTGGTGCCGCGAATCCGCCAGTTGCCGTCACCGACCGGATCGGCGCGCGTCGTCAGCGCGCCCACGTCCGATCCGGCCTGCGGTTCGGTCAGGTTCATCGTGCCGGTCCATTCGCCGGTCGCCAGTTTCGGCAGATAGCGCGCCTGTTGTTCGGGGCTGCCATGATGGGCCAGCGCCTCGATCGCGCCGACCGTCAGCGTCGGGGCCAGCGCGAAGCCGAGATTGGCGGTGCCGAGTGTCTCCAGCACGGCGGTCGCGACGGCGAACGGCATCGCCTGCCCCCCGAAGCCGGCGGGCGATCCGATCGTGCCCCAACCGCCCGCGACATAGGCCTGATAGGCGGCGCGATAGCCGTCGGGCATCACCACCCCGTCGGGGGTCCAGCGCGCGCCGACCGTGTCGCCGATCCGGTCGAGCGGCCGCCATTCGCCGGCGGCGAATTCGCCGATCCCGGTCAGGATCGCGTCGAGCATGTCGGGGGTCGCATCGGCAAATCGCGTGTCGGCGGCAAGTTCGTCGATCCCGGCGGCATGGATCAGCACGAAACGCTGTTCGGCGGTGGCGGGGATCAGCTCCATTTGCCCTCTCTCGATTCCATGTTTTTGCCGGTATAGCGCCCAAATCATGACCGCTTCAAACGCCCGCATCGCTACCGTCACCTTACCGTACGGCATGGCGGCGATCGACGCGGCGGCGGCGGTGATCGCCGACGGCGGCTGCGTCGCGGTACCGACCGAGACGGTCTATGGCCTCGCCGCCGACGCGACCGATTCGCACGCGGTCGCCGGCATCTATGCCGCAAAGGGGCGGCCGGGCTTCAACCCGCTGATCGTGCATGTGCCGACTTTGGCGGCGGCACGGGCGCTGGCGGTGTTCGACGACCATGCGCTGCGGCTGGCGACGGCGTTCTGGCCGGGACCGCTGACGCTGGTGCTGCCGATGCGCGACGGGGCGGGGATCGCCGCGCTGGTGACCGCTGGACTGCCGACCGTCGCGATCCGGGTACCGGCGCACGACGCGATGCAGGCGTTGCTGGAAAGGACCGGGCGGCCGCTCGCCGCGCCCTCCGCCAATGCCAGCGGATCGATCAGCCCGACCCGTGCCGACCATGTGTTGCGCAGCCTGAACGGTCGCATCCCGCTGGTCATCGATGGCGGAGCGACGATGCGCGGCATCGAATCGACGATCATCGCCTGTATCGGCGGGCAGGTTCGCGAACTGCGCCCCGGCCCAGTGACCCGCGCCGCGGTCGCCGATCTGCTGAACATATCGATCGGCGGGGCGGGCGCGGGGATCGAGGCACCTGGACAACTCGCCAGCCACTATGCCCCGTCGAAGCCGGTCCGGCTGAACGCGACCGATCGGCGTGCCGGCGAATGGCTGATCGGTTTCGGCCCGGTCGCAGGCGACGATACGCTGTCGGCCAGCGGCGATCCTGTCGAGGCGGCGGCGCGGTTGTTCGATTTGCTGCACACCGCCGATGCGTCGGTGGCGACGAGGATCGCGGTCGCACCGATCCCTGATGACGGGTTGGGTGCCGCGATCAACGACCGATTGCGCCGGGCAGCGGCCGCAGGTTGATATAGGTCAATAAAGCAAGAAATTCCGCTGACTTAGGGTGCGTTTCGTTTTTTCAAGCTACGCAACGTTAACCTTCGGGCGTTAGCTGGTTCGGTACGGGAGGGTACCGATTGTGAGCGCAACCGACGAGATCGACTTCGACAAGAGACTGGCCGCCTTTGCCTATGACGAACGCAGTTACAGCGCGTTTCCACGGGTCAAACGCGCGATCGAACGGCATGCGCCCGCCGCGCTGGCCAGCCTGTACCGGCATATCGCGGCGACGCCGACGATTCGCGTCATGTTCCAGTCGCAGGCACGGATGGACCATGCCCGCGACAAGCAGCTCGAACATTGGCGCAAGCTGTTTTCGGGACCGATCAACCGCGACTACGCGGCCGCCGCATCGAACATCGGGCAGGTCCATGCCCGGATCGGGCTGGCACCGACCTGGTATATCAGCGGCTATGCGCGGATGCTGGAACATGTCCTGCCGCGACTGGTGCTGGGACCGATCGGCTGGCCGTTCGGGGCGCGGGCGCGCGCCCGGGCGGCGACCGCGCTGGTCAAGGCGTCGCTGATCGACATGGACATCGCGCTCGCCGCTTATTTCGAGGCGGAACAGGCCGGGCGGCGGGCCGTCATCGAACGCTGCGGCGTCGCGTTCGAGCGGATGGCGCAAGGTGACCTGACCGTATCGCTGAGCGGACTGCCGCGCGAATATCAGGCGCTGGCCGACAGTTTCGAAGCGATGCGCCAGCAGATGTGCGAGACGCTGGGCATGGTCACCCGGTCGGGCGAGCAGATCCGCATCGGAACGGGCAATATCCGTCAGGCGTCCGACGACCTGTCGCAGCGTACCGAACAGCAGGCGGCGAGCCTTGAGGAAACCGCTGCGGCGATGGACCAGATCGTCAGCACCGTTCGCGAAACCGCCGAAGGCGCGTCGCGCGCCGATCGCATCGTCGGCGAGGCGCGGGGCGAGGCCGAGGAATCGGGCAAGATCGTCCGCCGCGCGGTCGACGCCATGGGCGGTATCCAGCGGTCGTCGGCCGAAATCAGCGAGATCATCAGCGTCATCGACGGCATCTCGTTCCAGACGAACCTGCTGGCGCTGAACGCCGGTGTCGAGGCGGCACGGGCGGGGGAGGCGGGCAAGGGCTTTGCCGTCGTCGCATCCGAAGTCCGCGCGCTGGCGCTGCGTTCGGCCGAAGCGGCCAAGGACGTGAAGACCCGCATCCTCGCGTCGTCCGAACAGGTCGATGTCGGTGTCGATCTGGTCAATGCGACCGGGCAGGCGTTGCAACGGATCATCGGGCGAATCGGTGAGATCAGCAATCTCGTCTCCGGCATCGCCACCTCGGCGGCGCAGCAGTCGACCGGCTTGCAGCAGGTCAATACCGCCGTCTCCGAAATGGACAATGTGACCCAGCGCAACGCCGCGATGGTCGAACAAGCCACCGCCGACGCCCGCGCGCTGGCGCAGGAGGCCGAGGTGCTGGCGAACGAGGTGGCACGGTTCCGGCTTGCCGGTCCGGGTGAAAGCAGCACCAACGAAGTCCATCGGATGCAACAGCGGCTGGCTACGGCCTAAAGCCGGAGCGGCTCCCCTCCCTGAAAGGGAGGGGGCGGGTTGGCCCGTTGACGAGCGTAGCTTTCTCAAGGGTTGATCGACATTCAGCGATAACCACGGAATTTTGTCATTCCCGCGCAGGCGGGAATCCATAGACGCCGACGGTTTGGCTCGATCCGCGACGCTGGCGTCTATGGACTCCCGCCTGCGCGGGAGTGACGAAAGGGGAAGGAACGCTATTCCTGCGCCCAGCGAATTGAATGTCGATCCCGCCTGGCAGGCCGACCCGCCCCCAACCCCTCCCTTCCAGGGAGGGGAGGAAGAGGTCCGTTGATCGCCTGATGCATGGAGAAACCCTTCGCATCCGCACCCACCCCCGCAAACCGGTTGCACCCGCGCCGCCCGCGTGCTTGGGAATGATCGGGGATTTGGGAAACACTATGGCCAGCCGCGCGATCAACGGACGGTTCGATGCTGGCGCGACGAGTGGGCGCTGGCTGGAAGAGTATCGCGCCCGCGCGCCGCACGGCGACATGCTGTCCGCCGCCACCGACGACGACCGCGCGGCATGGGAGGTCGCGTTCGAGGAACTGGCCGGGCTGCCCGGCAGTACCCTCGCCGCCGCGCGCGAACGGGCGCAGCGTCATGCCGACGATATCGGCACCGCCTATCGTGCGGCGGGCGAGAGCGAGGAACGCCGCTGGCCGCTGTCGCCGGTCCCGCTGCTGATCGGTGCCGACGAATGGCGGACCATCGCCGAGGGGATGGCGGAACGCGCCGACCTGTTCGAAAGCGTCATCGCCGACATTCACGGCGATCAGCAGCTGGTGGCCGACGGCACCTTGCCGGCGATGCTGGTCACCGGATCGCCGCTGTTCCTGCGGCCGATGGTCGGGGTCGTGCCGCCGGGTGGACATCAGCTGCATTTCGTCGCCGCCGACCTGTGCCGTGGACCCGACGGGCGCTGGCGGGTGCTGGCCGATCATGTCCGCGTGCCGGTGGGGGCGGGCTATGCGCTAGAAAACCGGCTGGCGATGGGGCGGACACTGGGCGGGCTGCCGTCGCGGCTCAACATCGAACGCCATGCGCCCTTCTTCGCGGCGATGCGGGCGGGGATCGCCGCTGCCTGTCGCCGGGCCGAACCGCGAATCGGACTGCTGACGTCGGGAAAGCTCAATCCAAGCTATCCCGAACAGGCGCATCTGGCGCGGTACCTCGGGTTCCTGCTGGTCGAGGGGGCCGATCTGGCGGTGCGCGACGACCAGCTCTATGTCCGCACGATCGCCGGCCTGAAACGCATCGACGCGCTGTGGCGGCGGATCGATCCGCGGCTGATCGACCCGCTGGCGTTCGATGCCAATTCGACGATCGGCGTGCCCGGCCTGATCGACGCGATGGCGGCAGGCAACGTCGTGATCGCCAATGCGCCGGGGGTGGGCGTGCTCGAATCGCCGGCCTTCGCCGCGTTCCTGCCGGCACTGGGCGAAAGGCTGCTGGGACGGGCACCGCGTCTGTCGTCGATCGGAACGTGGTGGTGCGGGCGCGCGGCGGACCGCGATCACGTGCTGTCCTCGCTCGACCAGCTGGTGGTGGGACCCGCCTTTGCCGGGACGACCCCCGAACTGGCGGGACCGGTACTTGGTGCCTCTCTCGACGCCGATGCCCGCGCGCGGCTGGCGGCGGCGATGGTGCTGCGTCCGCAGGATTATGTGGGGCAGGAGATCGCCGAACTGTCGACGATGCCGACCGCGTGCGGGGAAGGGCTGCAGCCCCGTCCCTTCTCGCTGCGGGTCTTTGCCGCGCGCGGTGCCGATGGCCGCTGGGTGGTGCTGCCCGGCGGGTTCGTGCGCATCGGTGACCAGCCCGATGCCCGCGCGGCGGTGATGGGCGAGGGGTCGTGGTCGGCGGACGTGATCGTCCATGGTCCCGATCCGGTCGCGCCCGTGTCGCTGCTGCAAAGTGCCGACAGCGTCGAACTGCGCCGCAATCCGGGCACGCTGCCCAGCCGGGTCGCCGACAATCTGTTCTGGCTGGGCCGGTATCTGGAGCGGGGCGAGGCGTTGCTGGGCGTCATCCGCGTGCTGTTCGGCCATTCGATCTCGGCCGATACCGGCGCGGCCCTTGCCCCCGAAACCGTCGAATGGCTGGTGAAGATCATCGCCGACACCGGCGCCGCCGCGCCGCCGCCCAGCCACCGCCGCCGCGATCTGGTCGATTTCGGGCGTGAGGCGATGGAATCGGTCGACAGCTGGGGCAGCGTCCGCGCGATCAACCGTCTGGCGACCGGCATCGGCGGCGTCTCTCGCGACCGGTTGTCCGTGGACATGGTGCGCCTGCTCGACGCGCCGCATCCGACCACGGGCACGCTGCTCGACCGTGCGGGCACGTTGCAGCGTCGCTATGCCGCGCTTGCCGGACTGTCGGCCGAACATATGGGGCGGACCGATGCGTGGCGGTTCCACGATCTGGGCCGGCGGATCGAACGGGCGATGGCGGCGACGCGAACGTTGCTGGCCGTCGATCTGCGCCGGGCGAGTGCCGAGGACCTGTCGACGCTGCTCGACCTTGCCGACAGCCAGATCAGCTATCGCCAGCGCTATCTGATCGGCTTTGCGCGGGTGCCGGTGATCGACCTGATCGCGCTCGACCCCGGCAATCCGCGCGGGATCGCGTTTCAGGTGGATACGATCGTCCAGCATCTGTGCAAGCTGCCGGTCCTGAACGATGCCGGCATCGCCGAACCGCAGCAACGCATCGCGGCACGGTTGACCGCCGGCATCGCCATGGGCTCCGCCAACCGCCTCGACCGCGGCTGGGTATTGGAAATAAACCAGCAATTGCAATTGCTTTCGGATGCGATCGCCACCCGCTATTTCCTGCAGGGTGCGCAGGCGTTGCGCGAAGCCGGGTTGACCCTCGCATGATGCGCTATGCCATCCGCCACATCACCCGCTTCGATTATGCCGAGGCGGCAGGGTTCGCGCGCTGCAACCTGCGGCTGCGGCCGATCCTGTGGTCGGGGCAGGAACTGGAGGATTATGCGCTGCTGGTCGAACCGGGCGGTCGGACCGCCCCGGCACGCGCGCAGGCGGGGCTGGCCAACGTCACCCGGCTGGAAGTCGATCGCCCCGAACGCACGCTGACGATCGAGAGCCGGGCGACGGTCCGCGTCGAGCGACCGATCCCGTTCGCATCGCCGGGTGACCCGACGCTGGCCGAGATCCGCACGCTGGTGGCCGGGGTGAACGATGCCGGCCCGGCCAGTCCGGTCAGCTATCTGTTCCCCTCCGCGCACGTTCCGATCGTGCCCGACATCGCGGCATGGTGTGCCGAGGACCTGTCCGACGATCGCGGTATCCTCGACGCGGCGATCGCGCTTGCCCGGCGTATCCAGCGCGACTTCGCCTTCGATCCGACCGCGACGCTGGTCGATACGCCACCCGCCGAAGCCTTCGCCAAGCGCGGCGGGGTGTGTCAGGATTTCGCCCAGATCATGCTGTCGGGCCTGCGCGGCGCCGGGCTGCCTGCGGCCTATTGCTCGGGCTATCTGCGCACGCTGCCCCCGCCGGGGCAGGAGCGGCTGGTCGGGGCCGATGCGACCCATGCGTGGGTGCTGGTATGGGCCGGGCCGGTGCTCGGCTGGGTCGGGGTCGATCCGACCAACGGCATCTGGATGGCGGAGGATCATGTCGTCATGGCGATCGGTCGCGACTATGCCGACATCGCGCCGATCGACGGCGTGGTGCTGGGGTCGGGCGCGCAGACGATGCACGTGTCGGTCGACGTCGAGCCTCTGCCGGTCGGGTAACCCAGTACCCGCGAACATGCCAAGAAAACCCTTTTACGTGGCACCTTCGTCAACATCGTGCCCAACCGGATTGACGACTCCATAGCGGTTGGGGGATATAGAACAAATCATGAACGCAGAGTCGCCCATCCTGTCCGCGCTGAAGCGGCAAGTCGCCGCCCTGGAACGGCGTGCGCCGACGGGCAAGGCGGTGCGAGTCGCGACCGGGCATGGCGATATCGACGCCGCGCTGGACGGCGGAGTCGCGCGCGGGCGGCTGCATGAGATATTCGCGCTGGAGGCAGGCGATGCCGGCAGTGCCACCGGTTTTGCGGGCATGCTGTCGATCCGGCTTGGCGGCGGCATCGTCTGGCTGCGCGAGGAATCGGCCGTGCGCGGCGGCGGGCACCTGCATGCGCCGGGCCTGGTCGAGATCGGGCTGGACCCGGCGCGGCTGCTGCTGGGGGTGCTGCCCGATGCGCTGTCGGTGCTGCGCGCGGCGGCCGATGTCGTACGCTGTGCCGGGGTCGGGGTGGCGGTGATCGAACTGCACCGCGATCCCAAGGTGCTCGACCTGACCGCCAGCCGCCGCCTCGCGCTGGCGGCGGAGGAAAGCGGGGTGGCGGCGCTGTTGCTGCGTATCGCCGCGACGCCGGTGGCGAGTGCTGCCGATACCCGCTGGGCGGTGCGGTCGTGTGCGTCGCAACCCTTGCCCGCCAACGCGCCGGGCCACCCGACCTTCGACCTCGAATTATTGCGTCAGCGCGGCCGGGGTGCCGATGGCCGCTGGCAAGTGGAGTGGAACCGTGAGCAAGCCGTCTTCACCAGCCCGACCCAGCGGTCGGCGCCATCTGGCGCTGTGGTGGCCGTTCCTGCCCGCCGACCGGCTGCTGCGCCAATCCCCCTGCGGCGTGCCGGATGATGCGCCGTTCGTCTGTGTCGAAATGGTTCGCGGTGCACTGCGCATCGCCTCGGTCGATCGTCAGGCGCTGGACAAGGGGATCACCCCCGGCATGGCGCTGGCCGATGCGCGGGCGCAACTGCCCGAACTGGCGGTGGTCGATGCCGATCCGTTCGCCGATCATAACTGGCTGGAGCGGATCGCCGATGCCTGCGACCGGTTCACGCCGCTGGTCGCCTTGGATGGCGGTGACGGGGTGACGCTCGACATCACCGGCTGCGCGCATCTGTTCGGTGGCGAAGGCGCGCTGATCGAGGAAGTCGAGGCGCGGCTCGCCCGGTTCGGGACGCTGCGCCACGCGCTGGCTGACACGCCCGATGCGGCGCAGGCTCTGGCCCGGTTCCAGAGCGCACCGGCGGCGAGCGAGGCGGCGGCGCTCCGGCGGCTGGGGGTGGCGGCGCTCAGGTTGGATGACGAGATCGCGGTCGCGCTACGCCGGGCAGGCTTGCGCACCATCGGCGATCTTGCCAGCCGCCCGACCGCACCGATCGCGGCACGCTTCGGCGAGGAGACGGTGGCGGCGCTGGCCCGGTTGCTGGGCGATGCCGATCAGCGGCTGCGGCCGCGCCGGGCGTTGCCGGCGTTGTTCTTCGAACGGCGTTTCGTCGAACCGATCGCGCGCGATGTCGATGTGCTGGCGACGATCGGCGAACTGGCGGCGCAGGCGGAGGCGGAACTGACCGCTCGCGACCGCGGCGGGCGGCGTTTTGCGGTGCGGCTCTACCGGGCCGATGGCGCGCTGCGCGATCTGGCGGTCGAAAGCGGGCTTCCCTTGCGTGATCCGCCGTCGATCGTGCGGCTGTTCCACGAACGGATCGATGCACTGGCCGACCCGATCGATCCGGGATTCGGCTTCGACATGATCCGCATGAGCGTCCCCGCGCTCGAACCGCTGGCACCCACGCAATTGCAGCTGGAGGGCGGTACGGTCAGCGAGGAGGCGATGGCGGCGCTGGTCGACCGGCTGACCACCCGGCTGGGGCGCGGGCGGATCGCGCGGGTCTGTCCGGGCGACAGCCATTTGCCCGAACAGGGGGTGCTGACCATGCCGGCGATCGATACGCCCGCCCCGATCACATGGGACGCCCCCGAAATCGGCGAGCCGCCGCTGCGTCCGATCCACCTGTTCGACCCGCCGCAGCGCATCGAGGTGATGGCCGAAGTTCCCGACGGCCCGCCGCACCGCTTTCGCTGGCGGCGGGTGCTGCACGACGTGATCCGTTTCGAAGGGCCGGAGCGGATCGCGGCACAGTGGTGGCGGCGTGGACAGGCGAAGGTGCGGACGCGCGACTATTACCGGGTCGAGGATGTGCGCGGGCGGCGGTACTGGATTTTCCGGCACGGGTTGTACGATCGCGAGACGCCCGATCCGCTATGGTATGTGCACGGGGTGTTCGCGTGACGATGCCCCGAGCTCGTCATTTCCGCACAGGCGGGAATGACGAAGAGTGGTGTGGCGGTGACACGGATTCGTCCTTTCTTCGTCATTCCGGCGCAGGCCGGGATCCAAGGTTCCGCAAGCGCCGAAGTTATCGGATATGCGGGCCGGTGGATCCCGGCCTGCGCCGGGATGACGAAAAGAGCGGGCAAGGCGGCCCCGTGACATGCCCTTTGCCGAACTGATCGCTGCGACGCATTTCTCGTTCCTGCGCGGGGCGTCGCCGCCGTCCGACATGGTGTCGCAGGCGAACGCCCTGAAGATGGCCGGGATCGGGATTGCCGATCGCAACACCGTCGCGGGGGTGGTGCAAGCGCATCTGGCGTTGAAGAGGGCGAAGGACAAACGGTGCGAGGCGGGGCTGCCCGACTATCCCTTTGACCTCGTCGTCGGCGCACGGCTGGTGTTCGCCGACGGCACGCCGGACATCGTCGCCTATCCCATCGACCGGGCAGCATGGGGACGGCTGACGCGGTTGCTCAGCGGCGGCAATCTCAAGGCGAAGAAGGGCGACTGTCACCTCGAACTGGCCGACCTGTTGGAATGGCAGGAAGGGCTGTTGCTGATCGTCACCGCACCCGATGGCGCGCTGCTGACGCGGCTGCGTGATGCCTGTCCGGGGCGGGTGTGGCTGGCGGCGGCGATGCCGCGCGGCGGGCGGGACCGGCGGCGGCTTGCCGGCCGGATCGCGCTGGCAGCGCAGGTCGGCGTGCCGCTGCTGGCGACCAACGATGCGCTGTACGCAACGCATGAACAACGCCCGCTGCATGACGTGCTGACCTGTATCCGGGAGGGAACGACGATCGCCGCCGCCGGACGCAGGCTGGCCGCCAATGCCGAGCGCCACCTGAAATCCCCTGAAGAAATGACCCGGTTGTTCCGTGACTGTCCGGAAGCGGTGGAGGAAAGCGTGACGCTGCTGAAGCGCATCACCTTTCGCCTGACCGACCTGAAATATGAATATCCGCACGAACCGGTACCGTCGGGATGGGAGGCGCAGGACTGGCTGGAGCATCTGACGATGACCGCCGCGCACGAACGGTACGGTCCCGATCTGCCGGCCGAGGTGCAGCGCCGGCTGGACGAAGAATTCACGCTGATCCGCAGCGAGAAATATGCGCACTATTTCCTGACGGTCCATGATCTGGTCCGCTTTGCGCGGACCTGTGATCCACCGATCCTCTGCCAGGGGCGTGGGTCGGCGGCCAATTCGATCGTCTGTTTCCTGCTCGGCGTCACCTCGGTCGATCCCAGCGAGCATGACCTGCTCTTCTCGCGCTTCGTGTCCGAACAGCGCGGCGAGCCGCCCGATATCGATGTCGATTTCGAACATGAACGGCGTGAGGAGGTGATCCAGTATATCTATGCCCGCTATGGCCGCGAGCGGGCGGGCATCGCCGCGACCGTCATCCATTACCGACCGAGAAGCGCGGTTGGCGAGGTCGGCAAGGTGCTGGGCCTGACCCGCGACGTGACGCAGCGGCTGGGCAGTACCGTGTGGGGCAGCTTTGCAGGAAAGATGGAGGCGCGGCGCTATACCAGTGCCGGGTTCGACATCGACAATCCCGACATTGCGCAGCTGCGCTGGCTGGTCGACCAGATCCTCGAATTTCCCCGGCACCTGTCGCAGCATGTCGGCGGGTTCGTGCTGACGCAGGGGCGGCTCGACGAAATGGTGCCGATCCACAACGGCGCGATGGAGGGGCGGACCTTCATCGAATGGGACAAGGACGATATCGACGCGCTGGGGCTGATGAAGGTCGATGTGCTGGCGCTCGGCATGCTGACCTGCATCCGCAAGGCGTTCGACCTGCTGCGGCGGCACGGGCTGGGCGATCACGACCTGACCGTCGACCTGAAGGCGGACGACAAGGCGGTCTACGCGATGCTCCACAAGGGCGACAGCATCGGCGTGTTTCAAGTGGAGAGTCGCGCGCAGATGAACATGCTGCCGCGGCTGAAGCCCAAGAACCTCTACGACCTGTCGGTGCAGGTCGCGATCGTGCGACCGGGGCCGATCGAGGGGGACATGGTTCACCCCTATCTGCGCCGCCGTGCGAACAAGGAGGTGGTGACGTACCCATCGCCCAAGCCGCCGCACGACCCTGACGAACTCAAGACGCTGTTGAACAGGACGTACGGCGTGCCGCTGTTCCAAGAGCAGGTTATGAAGCTGGCGATCGTTGCCGCTGCCTTCACGCCACGGGAGGCCAACGATCTGCGCAAGGCGATGGCGACGTTCCGCAACCCCGGCACGATCCAGAAACTGCGCGAAAAGCTGATAGATGGCATGACCGCGCGCGGTTACGAACCCGATTTCGCCGAACGCTGTTTCCGCCAGATCGAAGGGTTCGGCAGCTATGGCTTTCCCGAAAGCCATGCGCTGTCGTTCGCGCGGCTGGTCTATGTGTCGTCGTGGATCAAATGCCATCATCCGGCGGTGTTCGCCTGTGCGCTGCTCAATTCGCAGCCGATGGGGTTCTATGCCCCGGCGCAGATCGTCCGCGACGCGCGCGACCATGCGGTCGAGGTTCGTGGGATCGACGTGAATGTCAGCGACTGGGACAACAAGCTTGAGGGCGAGAACCTCGCGCTGCGGCTGGGGTTTCGACAGATGGACGGGTTCCGCGAGCGCTGGGCCGAGGCGATCGCCGAGACACGGCCCTTTGCCAGCGTCGAGGAACTGGCGAGGCGGGCGCGGTTGCCGCAGCGCGCGCTGCGGCTGCTGGCCGATGCCGATGCGTTCCGGTCGATCGGGTTCGACCGGCGCGAGGCATTGTGGGAGGTGCGGCGCACGCCCGATGCCGAATTGCCGCTGTTCGCGCACGCCCGCGCCGCCGAACTGGGCACGGAGCCCGACATGACGCTGCCCGCGATGCCGGCGGTCGAGCATGTCGTGACCGATTACCAGACGCTCCGCCTGTCGTTGCAAGGGCATCCGATGCAGTTCCTGCGCGACCGATTGGACCACATGGGGGTGACCAGCTGTGGCGAGATCATGTCGGCGAAGGCGGGGGCGAAGGTCACCGCTGCGGGCCTCGTCCTCGTCCGGCAGCGACCGGGCAAGGGCAATGCGATCTTCGTCACGCTGGAGGACGAGGGCGGCATCACCAATGTCGTGCTGTGGGCGCGGTTGTTCGAGGCGTATCGGCGTGAGGTGATGGGCGCGCGGCTGATGCTGGTCGAGGGTGAGGTGCAGCGTACCCGCGAAGGCATCGTCCACCTGATGGGTTCGCGGGTCCACGACCGCAGCGACCTGCTCGACATGCTGGGCGAGACACCGCCGCCGGTGCCGTCGTCGCGTGGCGACGAAGCGGTCCGCCCGGTCGCATCGCGGCATCCGCGCGACGTGCGGCTGGTACCCAAGTCGCGCGATTTCCACTGACAGCGGGTGGGGGCGTGGGCCGGTGCCGTCATGATCCGGCTTTGCCGGATCGGACTCTATGCGTAGGACGGCAGGCGGGAGGGTCGGCATGAACGGATTGCTGCTGTTCGCGGTCGCGATCGGATATGCCGCATCGCTGTTCGCGGTGGCATGGGCAGCGCGTCGGCGCGGATGGACGCCGCGCGACCGGCGGTTCGTCTATACGCTGGGGCTGGCGGTCTATTGCAGCAGCTGGACGTTCAACGGCGCGGTCGGCAGCGCCGTCGCCGATGGCTGGGCGTATCTGCCGATCTATCTGGGGCCGATCCTGATCTTTCTGGTGGGCGGGCGGTTGCTGGTGCGGATGGTCGCGGCGGTGCAGGCCGATGGCGCGACGTCGATCGCCGACTTCATCGGGTCGCGCTTCTCGCGCAGCCGCGGGGTGGCGGCGCTGGTCACGCTGATCGCGCTGACCGGCACCATTCCCTATGTCGCGCTGCAATTGCGGTCGGTCGCGACCAGCTATGCCGCGCTGGCGGGGATGGCGGACGTCACGCGGCCGGTCGTCGTCACGGCCCTGGTGCTGGCGGGCTTCGCCATCGCGTTCGGACCGCGCGGCGATGCCGAGCCGCGCGCCGAATCCGGGCTGCTGGCGGCGGTCGCGATCGAATCGGTGGTCAAGCTGGCGGCGTTCGCCGGGGTAGCTTTGTTCGCAGTGCTGCTCGTCGCAAAGGCGGCACCCGACGCGCGGAGCGCGGGACTGGCACGGCTGTCGGCGGGGTTCGCTCACACGCCCGACGTCGCCGATTTCGTCGTCGCGACGCTGCTGGCCGCTTCCGCGATGCTGTGCCTGCCGCGCCAGTTCCAGGTGACGGTGGTCGCCGCGACCGAACCGGCCGATCCATGGCGGGCGCGCTGGCCGTTCGCCGCCTATCTGGCGCTGACCGCGTTGCTGGTGCTGCCGATCACGCTGGCGGCGCTGGTGCAGGGCGGGATGGCGCGACCCGATCTGCTGGTCATCGCGATGCCGCTGGCGGCGGGGGTGCCGGCGGTGGCGCTGCTCGGCTTTCTCGGCGGCTTTTCGGCAGCGACGGCGATGGTCGTGGTCGAGACGGTGGCGCTGGCGACGATGGTGTCGAACGACCTGATCGCGCCGCTGTTGCTGCGCAGTCCGCGCCTTGCCGCCGCCGAGCATCTCGGGCGGACCCTGGCATGGGTGCGGCGGGGGGTGATCGCCGGGATCATCGGCGTGGCGACCGCGTGTGCGCTGCTGATCCCGCTGACCCGGGGGCTGGCCGCGATCGGGCTGGTCGCGTTCGCGGCGATGGTGCAGTTCGCGCCGGCGCTGCTGCTGGCGATCGCGCGCGGCGGTCGCGATCCGCTGGCGGCGAAGGCGGGGCTGACGACCGGGCTGATCGGGTGGACGTTCCTGCTGTTCGTCCCGACGCTGACCGGCGCGCCGTTGCCGGTGTCGGGGGTGCCGGGACTGGGTCCGCTGTCGGCGGCGGCGGTGGCGACGCTGGCGGCGAACGTGATCGTCCATGCCATCGTCGCGTTGTCGCGGGCACCGCGCCTGCCCTTCGCCCGTGACGAGCGGGTGCCGCCGGTGCGCGATCTGCGCGAACTGACCCGGCTGGTCGCGCGCTTCGTGGGCGAGGAGCGGGCGGTCGCCGAACTGGGCGAGGGCAGCCATGTCGACGCCCGTGCCGCGCGCCGTGCCGAACGGCTGGTGGCGCAGGTGGTCGGGGTGTCGTCGTCGCGGCGGCTGGTCGGGTCGGCGCTGTCGGGCGCGGCGCTGGGAGCCGAGGATGTCGCGCGGATGCTCGACGAGAGCGGCCAGAGTCTGCAATTCTCCAAACGGCTGCTGGCGGCGACGCTGGAACACATCGATCCGGGCGTCAGCGTGGTCGATGCCGAACTGAACCTCGTCGCGTGGAATCAGCGCTATCTCGACCTGTTCGGCTTTCCGCCGGGCATGATCCGGGTCGGTGCGCCGATCGCCGATGCGATCGCGTTCAATGCCGTGCGCGGCGACTGTGGCCCCGGCGAGGTCGACGACCATGTCGCCCGGCGGCTGGCGCATATGCGGCGCGGCACGCGGCATAGTTTCGAACGGGTGCGCGATGACGGGCGTGTGCTGAAGACCATCGGCGGGCCGATGCCGGGTGGCGGCTATGTGATGTGTTTTTCGGACATCACCGTCGAGGCGCAGGCGCTGCGCGCGGTGGAGACGGCGCGGGCCGAGCTGGAAGCGCGGGTCGCGGAGCGGACACGGGCACTGACCCATGCCAACGCGGCGCTGGCGCGGGCGACCGCCGACAAGACACGGTTCCTCGCCGCCGCCAGCCACGACCTGTTGCAGCCGCTCCATGCCGCGCGGCTGTTCACCGCGGCGCTGGCGCGCGGCGCGGACGATCGCGCAAGGCCGCTGGTCGAGCGGATCGACCAGTCGATCGCGGCGGCCGACCAGTTGCTGCGCGCGCTGCTCGACATATCGAAGCTGGATGCCGGCGGGATCGTGCCGGTGCCGACGCGCTTTGCGGTGCGGGGATTGCTGGGCGAGCTGGTCGACAGCTTTGCCGATCAGGCTAGCGCCAAGCGGCTGACGCTGCGGTTGGGGCCAAGCGATGCGGTGGTCGAGACCGACCCGGTGCTGCTGCGCTCGATCGTCCAGAATCTGCTGGGCAATGCGGTGCGCTATACGGCGCGGGGCGGCGTCGTGATCGGGGTGCGGCGGCGGGGGGACGCGGTGCGGATCGAGGTCGTCGATAGTGGGCCGGGCATTGCCGAGCGCGACCGGGCGCGCGTGTTCCGCGAGTTCGAGCGGCTGGCCAATGCCGAGGATGCCGGGCTGGGGCTGGGCCTCGCCATCGTCGCGCGGACGGCGGCGTTGCTGGGGGCGGCGGTGACGCTCGACAGCCGGGTGGGGCGGGGGAGCCGGTTCGCGGTGACGCTGCCGGTCGCGGCGGGGGCGGTGGCGGCCGCGCCGGTGCGGGCGGTGGCGCAGGCGGTGCGACCGCTCGAATGCCTGATCGTCGACGACGATGCCGGGGTGCGGCGGGGGATGGCGGCGCTGGCGACCAGCCGGGGGCATGGCGTGCGGGTGGCGGCGACGGCCGGCGAGGCGCTGGCGCAGGTCGGGGGCGTGGCGGTGGCGTTCGTCGACCATGATCTGGGCGGGGCGGTCGACGGGCTGGCGCTGATCGCGATGCTGCGGGAGGAGGTGCCGGGGTTGCGGGCGGCGCTGGTTACGGCGGATGCCGGGCGCGCGCTGGCCGAGCGGGCGCGGACGGCGGGGGTGGCGGTGTTGCTGAAGCCGTTGTCGGGGGAAGCGTTCGACGCGTGGCTGGCCGCGCCGGGCAAGGCGTAGCAAGGCTACGCCGAGCCAAAAGGTGCGGCCGGCCGACGGCGCGAAAAGCGCCGTCCGACGACGCGGGCTTTGCCCGTGGCCAGTCGTGAAACCCGCGGAAAACCGCCAAAGGTCACGAAAGTCACACTCGCCGCGTTTTTGCGCCACGTCGCGTTTCGGTGGTCTCGTGCGCGGCAGGTTGCAGCGGGCAGGAAAACCCAAGGAAAACCGCCAAAGGTCACAAAGGTCACATTCGCCACGCTTTGCGCTGCGTCGCGCATCGGTGGCGTGGTGTGCAGTAGGTTGCAGCGGGGAGAAAGAGCCGGAGGTGAGGGTGGCAGAGGATGCGGCTGTAGGAAAGGGACGGGAGGATGGTTGGCGGTCGCCATCTTCGCAGCAGTGATCGGCGAGTGAGATCGGTATTCCTGCGGCTCCCGTCGTTCCCGTTTCGCCATGGTGGCATAGTGGTTTCGGGAATTTTGAATCGGGAACAGATTTCGGGAAAACGACACCCGCAGGCGTCCGTCAACGCGATCGGTGCGGCCGGATTCTCGCCACAGCTTCCCAAACGGTAAAGGACTTGCCGTCAGACATACGGCAAGTGTCTCACACTCAAGCCCTTGCTTTGACTGGCATTGTCGAGGCCGTGCTACACAGCCCTTGCTTCACAAGTGCGAGAGCGCAACAATATGCCGATCGATTACAGAAGGGGAGGAGTTTTTGCGTATTAACGTACTTGCCTCATTGGTAGCGCTGTCCTCAGCGGCTAGTCTTCAGGCACAGGCTCCAGTTCAGCAAGCCACTTCACCCCGTAACCCCTCGGTTTCCCACTTTGAGCATACCGTTAACATATTGCCGGTTCAGCAATCAGCACCGACGCCGTTCCATAGTTTCAAGGGTATTATTTTACTTGAGGTCAAGATAAACGGGCGGGCCGGTTGGGCCATGCTCGACAATGGTTTCGCGCACACCGTAATCGACCTCGGTTTTGCCAAGACTGCCGGTTTAAAGATCGGACCTGTCGTAAACAATATTGATCTCGGCCCAGTATCGGCTTCGGAACGGCTTGTTGAGGGTATGAGGATTGATGTACCAGGTCAGCTCATACTGTCTTGGGCGGCTATGTCAGTTGATCTAAAGTCATTTTCGAATACCGTAGGTCATCCGATTGATGCCGTTATCGGAGGAGACTATCTCGACAAACTTTGCGTATTAGTCGCATTTAGTAACAAGACACTCATTTTCGCGAAAACTGGCGACATAACTCCGAAGGGCCGGGCTGCGATTATTCCATTGGAAAATGGGGCTCAATTGACGGCCGAGGTCAACGGCAAGCCCGTGATTCTATCTATCGACTTGGGTTTCAATGGTGTCGTACAGCTTAAGGAAGAAGCGTGGAAAAGGGTGATCCCATCCGGGTCGCCAACAAATGAGGGCATGATAAGTTCTGCTGATGGGGTCCTACGTCCAAGCCGATCCGTACAAGACGCCACTCTAAAGGTCGGTCAGATCAGCGCCGATGGCGTTGGTGTTGCTGTTGGTGACCGTATTGCTACAGGCGCAGACGGCCTCTTGGGAACCGGATTTCTCGGTAAATTCGATTTCATCCTTGATGTTGGAGCAAGTCGGCTTGTTGCAATACCCTTTGGCTAGTTGCGGATAGGCCAATCGAGCAATCGCAAAATTCCCGTTTCTCGATCCCAAGGAGAACGCCTCGGCTGTCTCGCGTGCCGTTTGTTTTCGACAACCCGTTCGCCGACCCTATCCCGCTACCTCCAGCCCGAGTGCCCGCGCTGCTACGGCCGCCTGTGTGCGGTTGCCGACGTCGAGCTTACGCAGCACGGCGGTCATGTGGACCTTCACCGTGGCTTCGGCCATGCCGAGGTCGTGGGCGATCTGTTTGTTGAGGCGGCCGGCGAGAACGCCGAGCAGGACGCGTAACTGGGTCGGGGTGAGCGCGGCGACGCGGGCGGCGATGTCGTCTTGCGGGCCGTCGTCGGGTGCCATGCGGTCGCCGGACAGGGCGGCGGCGATGGCGTTTTCGATCTGCTCCAGCGGGGCGTCCTTGCCGATGAAGCCGACCGCGCCGAAGCGGGCGACCTGTGCGTAGGCGGCGGTCCGGTCTGCGCCGGAGATGACGAGGATCGGGACGTCGGGCGCCTCGGCATGGAGCAGCGCCACGCCGCTATAGCCGACCGCGCCGGGCATGTTCAGGTCGAGCAGGACGAGGGCGAGGTCGCCTGCGTCGCGGACCGCCTGTACTGCGCGGTCGAGCGAGCCGGCTTCGAGGATGCGGGCGTCGGGGCGGACCTGCGTGACGGCGAGGGTTAGGGCCTGCCGGAACAGCGGGTGGTCGTCGGCGATGAGGATGGTGGGGGCGGTCATCACATCCTTTCGGGTCGTCGTGCCGTCACCCTCACCCTTCCCACCCGGCTGCGCCGGGCGGGTCCCTTTCCTGTCCCAGTGGGAGAGGGAGGGAGCGGCAACGCCGCGGAAGGGTCAGGGTGATTCTAGGCGGGATCGACATTCAGTTTGCTGGGCGCAGGAATAGCGTTCGATCCCCTTTCGTCACTCCCGCGCAGGCGGCAGTCCTTATACGCCAGCGTCGCGGATCGAGCCAAACCGTCGGCGTTTATAGATTCCCGCCTGCGCGGGAATGACGAAATTTCGTGGTTATCGCTGAATGTCGATCGGTTCTAGGGTACTTCGATCCTCATGCCGGCCGGATACGCTCTGCGACCAGCGTGTCGACGACACTCGGATCGGCTAGCGTCGAGGTGTCGCCGAGGTTGGACGTGTCGTTCTCGGCGATCTTGCGCAGGATGCGGCGCATGATCTTGCCCGAGCGGGTCTTGGGCAGGCCCGGCGCGAATTGCAGCGCGTCGGGGGTGGCGACAGGGCCGATTTCCTGCCGGACCCATGTCCGCAGTTCGGCGCGCAGGTCGTCGGAGGGTTCCTCGCCCGAATTCAGCGTCACATAGGCGTAGATGCCCTGGCCCTTGATGTCGTGGGGCATGCCGACGACGGCGGCTTCGGCAACTTTTTGATGCGCGACCAGTGCGCTTTCGACCTCGGCAGTGCCCATGCGGTGGCCGCTGACGTTGATGACGTCGTCGACGCGGCCGGTGATCCAGTAATAGCCGTCGTCATCGCGGCGCACGCCGTCGCCGGTGAAGTATTTGCCGGGATAGGTGGTGAAATAGGTCTGGAAGAAGCGGTCGTGATCGCCCCACACCGTCCGCATCTGTCCGGGCCAGCTATCGGCGATGCACAGATTGCCTTGCGCTGCACCGTCGAGCACCTTGCCCTCGGCATCGACGATCACCGGCTGCACGCCGGGCAGCGGCTTGGTCGCGCTGCCGGGCTTCAGGTCGGTGGCATAGGGAAGCGGCGAGATGAGGATGCCGCCGGTTTCGGTCTGCCACCAGGTATCGACGATCGGGCAGCGGCGGTCGCCGACGACGCGGTGATACCAGTCCCATGCCTCCGGATTGATCGGTTCGCCGACGCTGCCGAGGATGCGCAGCGACTGGCGGCTCGATTTGGTTACCCAGCTATCGCCCTCGCGCATCAGCGCGCGGATCGCGGTGGGGGCGGTGTAGAAGATGTTGACGCCCAACCGGTCGATCGTTTCCCAGAAGCGGCCATGGTCGGGATAGTTGGGCACGCCGTCGAACATGACGGTGGTCGCGCCGTTGCTGAGCGGGCCATAGACGACATAGCTGTGCCCGGTGACCCAGCCGATATCGGCGGTGCACCAGAAGACCTCGCCATCGCGATAGTCGAACACGTCGCGGAAGGTGGCGTGCGCCCATACCAGATAGCCGCCGGTGGTGTGGAGCACGCCCTTGGGCTTGCCGGTCGAGCCGCTGGTGTAGAGGATGAACAGCGGGTCTTCGGCGTCCATCGGTTCGGCCGGGCAGTCAGGCGAGGCGTCGTGCAGCAGGTCGTGGAGCCAGTGGTCGCGGCCGTCGACCATCGGCACATCGGCACCGCTGCGGCGGATGACGATCACGGTCTCGACGCCGGGGGCGTGGGCCAGTGCCTTGTCGACATTGGCCTTCAGCTGGATGCGCTTGCCGCCGCGACACCCTTCGTCGGCGGTGATGACCAGCTTGCTGTCGCAATCGACGATACGGTTGGCGAGGCTGTCGGGGGAGAAGCCGCCGAACACGATCGAATGGATCGCGCCGATGCGGGTGCAGGCGAGCATCGCCGCCGCCGCTTCGGCCATCATCGGCAGGTACAGGGTGACGCGGTCGCCCTTCTTCACGCCCTTTGATTTCAGGACGTTGGCGAAGCAGCAGACCTGTTGGTGGAGTTCGCGATAGGTGACGTTGCGCGTCTCACCCGGCTCGTCGCCTTCCCAGATGATCGCGGTCTGATCGCCGCGGGTGGCGAGATGGCGGTCGAGGCAGTTGACCGAGACGTTGGTCTGGCCATCGGCGAACCAGCGGATGCGGAAATCGGCTTCGTCGAACGAGGTGTCCTTGACCGTCGCATAGGGGCGCGACCAGTCGATGCAGCGTCCGCCCTCGCGCCAATAGCCGTCCGGGTCCGCGACCGATGCGGCGTAGCGGGCGTCATAGTCGGCCGGGGTCACTCGCGCGGCATCGTCGTGGCGGGCCGCGTGAATCGTCTGGGTCATGCTTCTCTCCTGGCGCCCTTGATCCTTGCTCGCGGGGGGGCGCGTCAAGTCGCTTGCGCCTACGACCAAGGTCGTACTGGTCGCCTTGCACCACGCGGATGACACTGGTGCGGCGGAGAGGTGCGACGATCGATCGCGCCCGGTTTTTAGGAGAGGATGCCGCCATGGCGGGAACAACGACGGCCGGGGACCATCCCAAGGGCCAGAACGAGAAACTGGTGATCGCCGCGTCGTCGCTGGGCACCGTGTTCGAATGGTATGACTTCTATCTGTACGGGTTGCTCGCGACATACATCTCGAAACAGTTTTTCTCGGGCGTGAACGAGACGACGGGGTTCATCCTCGCGCTGGGGGCGTTCGCCGCCGGCTTTGCGGTACGGCCGTTCGGGGCGCTGGTGTTCGGGCGGATCGGCGATCTGGTCGGGCGCAAGAACACGTTCCTGGTAACGATGGGCATCATGGGCCTGTCGACCTTCGCGGTCGGGCTGTTGCCGTCCTATGCCAGTATCGGCGTCGCGGCCCCGGTGATCCTCGTCGCGCTGCGCATTTTGCAGGGGCTGGCGCTGGGCGGCGAATATGGCGGCGCGGCAACCTATGTCGCCGAACATGCGCCCGACGGGAAGCGGGGGCTGTACACCAGCTTCATCCAGACGACGGCGACCATGGGGCTGTTCGCGGCGCTGCTGGTCGTGATCGGGTTCCGCACGATGCTGGGCGAGGAGACGTTCGGTTCCTTCGGGTGGCGGTTGCCGTTCCTCGTGTCGATCCTGCTGCTGGCGGTGTCGATGTGGATCCGGCTGCAATTGTCGGAAAGCCCGGTGTTCCTGAAGATGAAGGAAGAGGGCAAGACGTCGAAGGCGCCGCTGACCGAGGCGTTCCTGCGCTGGCCGAACCTGAAGCTGGTGCTGATCGCGCTGTTCGGCGCGGCGATGGGCCAGGCGGTGGTGTGGTACACCGGGCAGTTCTACGTCCTGTTCTTCCTCGAAAAGATGATGAAGGTCGATGGCGCGACGGTGAACGTGCTGCTGGCGATCTCGCTGGCGCTGGGGACGCCGTTCTTCGTGTTCTTCGGCTGGCTGTCGGACAAGATCGGGCGGAAATGGATCATCATGGCCGGCTGCGCGCTGGCGGCGCTGACCTATTTCCCGCTGTTCGGCGCGCTGACCAATGCCGCCAATCCGGCGCTTGCCAGCGCGCAGGCGGCGTCGCCGGTGCGGGTCAGCGCGCATGACGACGATTGTTCGGTGCAGTTCGATCCGATCGGCCGCAACAAGTTCGACGCGAAAAGCTGCGACATCGCCAAATCCTATCTCGCGAAGAACGGCATCAGCTATACCAATGTCGAGGCACCGGCGGGCACGATCGCTAGCGTGGCAGTAGGCAACCGGATGCTGGTCGCACCCGATCCGGCGGAGGTGACCGGGGCGGCGCGGGCGGCGGCGATCACCGCCTATCAGGGCGAGGTCGCAGCGGCGCTGGCGGAGGCCGGCTATCCCGCGAAGGCCGATCCGGCAGCGATCGACAAGCCGCTGGTGATCCTGAACCTGTGGTTCATGGTGCTGCTGGTGACCATGGTCTATGGCCCGATCGCGGCGTTGCTGGTCGAACTGTTCCCCAGCCGCATCCGCTATACGTCGATGTCGCTGCCCTATCATATCGGCAATGGCTGGTTCGGCGGGTTCCTGCCGACGACGGCCTTTGCGATGGTCGCAGCGACCGGGGATATCTATTATGGCCTGTGGTATCCGGTGGTGCTGGCGGTGGTGACGCTGGTGCTGGGGGTGCTGTTCCTGCCGGAGACGTTTCGGCGGAATATCCGGGATTAAGGACGACCGTCGAAGAAGGCGTACCCCCGCGCAGGCGGGGGTCCAGGGCGGCATAAGCGATCGTAGCTTGGTTGGCTCTGGACCCCCGCCTGCGCGGGGGTACGGTTGTGGTTAGGGCAGTCTCTCAACAACAGCGCGGCGGCGCTCCCGGTCCGGTGCCGTAGCGCCGGGCCACGCGGTCGCGGTGGAATTCCTTCAGGGTCATGACCGGTTCGTGCGGATGGTGTGCCGCGCGGTGGGCGACGTAGCGGTCGTAATCGGGCACGCCGACCATCAACCGCGCGCCCTCCGCCAGCCTATGCAGGAAGCGCATCGCCGACCTCCTGCGCGGTGGGTGTCGCCGCCGCCTTCGCCTTGCGGATCGCGCCGATGCCGTAGCCGAGGACCGACAGCACGACGACGACGAACAGCACGCACAACGCGGCGTCGATACGGTCGTTGAGGATGATCCGCTGCATCTCCGCCGCCGTCTTGGCGGGGGCGAGGATCTCGCCGCGGGCCAGTGCGTCGGAAAACACCTGCGCATGGGCGAGGAAGCCGATCTTGGGATTGGCGTCGAACAGCTTCTGCCAGCCGGCGGTAAGCGTGCAGATCAGTAGCCATGCGGTCGGGACCATCGTCACCCACGCATAGCGGTCGCGCTTCATCTTGAAGAGCAGGACGGTCGACAGGATCAGCGCGATGGCGGCGAGCATCTGGTTCGAAATGCCGAAGAGCGGCCACAGCGTGTTGATCCCGCCCAGCGGATCGGTGACGCCGCTGTAAAGGAAATAGCCCCATGCGGCGACGGCGAGCGCGGTGCCGATCAGATTGGGGCCGAGCTTCTGCGTCTCCTTCATCGCCGGAATGAAGCTGCCGAGCAGGTCCTGGATCATGAAGCGGGCGACGCGGGTACCGGCATCGACCGTGGTCAGGATGAACAGCGCTTCGAACAGGATCGCGAAGTGATACCAGAAGGCCATCATCGCCGGCCCGCCGATCACTTGGGACAGGATGTGCGCCATGCCGACCGCCAGCGTGGGCGCGCCGCCCGCGCGCGACAGGATGCTGCTTTCGCCGACGTCGCGCGCCAGCTGGGTCAGCATGTCGGGGGTGACGACGAAGCCCCATTGCGCGATCGCCTGCGCCGCGCTCTGCGCCGTCGTGCCGATCAGCGCGGGCGGGGCGTTCATCGCGAAATAGACGGCGGGGTCGAGCACGCAGGCCGCGATCAGCGCCATGATCGCGACGAAGCTTTCGGTCAGCATCGCGCCATAGCCGATGAAGCGCAGATCGGCCTCGCTCGCGATCATTTTCGGCGTGGTGCCGCTGGCGATCAGCGCGTGGAAGCCCGACACGGCACCACAGGCAATGGTGATGAACAGGAACGGGAACAGCTTGCCCGAAAAGGCCGGGCCGGTGCCGTCGATGAAATGGGTCACTGCCGGCATCTGAAGGTCGGGACGGACGATCAGGATGCCGAGTGCGAGGCCGGCGATTACCCCGATCTTGAGAAAGGTCGACAGATAATCGCGCGGGGCGAGCAGCAGCCAGACGGGGGCGACCGAGGCGACGAAGCCGTACGCCATCAGGATCAGCGCCAGCGCCGGCCCCGAATAGGTGAACATCGGCGCGAAGACCGGCGAATGGGCGACCGGCTCCCCGCCGACGATCGCCGCCATCAGCAGGACGAAGCCGATCACCGACATTTCGGCGATCTTGCCGGGCCGCAGGAAGCGGCCGTACAGCCCCATCAGCACCGCGATCGGAATGGTCGCGAAGACGGTGAACGTGCCCCATGGGCTGCCGGTCAGCGCCTTGACCACCACCAGTGCCAGCACGGCGAGCAGGATGATCATGATCATCAGCACGCCGACCAGCGCGATGGTGCCGGGGATCAGCCCCATTTCGCTGCGGATCATGTCGCCGAGCGAGCGCGCGTCACGCCGCGCCGAGAAATAGAGGATCAGGAAATCCTGCACGGCCCCGGCGAACACCACGCCGGCCAGCAGCCACAGGGTGCCGGGCAGATAGCCCATCTGCGCCGCGAGGACCGGGCCGACCAGCGGCCCTGCGCCGGCGATGGCAGCGAAATGGTGGCCGAACAACACGCCCTTGTGCGTCGGGACATAGTCGAGGCCGTCGTTCCGCCGCACCGCCGGGGTCGGGCGCGACGGATCGACGCGCAGCACGCGGGTGGCGATGAACAGGCCGTAGAAGCGATAGGCGATGGCATAGACACACAGCGCCGCGACCACGATCCAAAGCGCATTGACCGGTTCACCGCGCATCAGCGCGATCCAGCCGAGCGCGACCGCGCCGACGATCGCCACCGCCGCCCAACCGATCCACTCGCGCGCCGTCGTCGGTGCGATCGGTGTGGTTGCTGCTGTCGCCATCGGCCTCTCCCCTGTTTGGGATACTTTTGGCGCAAGGGGGCGGGGGATGCCATGGGTTTCGTGACGCCGCACACCTTTACCTCTCCCGTTCGCTTCGAGCGCAGGTTCGAGCTTGCCGAGAACCGCAGTCGAGAAGGGGTTGCCCCAAACGCCGCAGTTCTCGACAGACGCTTCTCGACAGGCTCGAAGCTGCTCGAACCGAACGGAGAAAGCTGGAGATGGTAATGACTGAAAACCGCTCGTTCCTGCTCGTCTGTCTCGGCAATATCTGCCGCTCCCCGCTGGCGGAGGCGGCGTTGCGTGACGCGGCGGCGCGGGCGGGGGTGGCGATCGAGGTCGATTCGGCCGGAACCGGGGCGTGGCATGTCGGCCATCCGCCCGACCCGCGTGCGCAGGCGGTGGCGCTCACGCATGGCATCGACATCTCGGGCTATCGCGCGCGGCAGGTCGAGGCGGCGGACTATCGGCGCTTCACCGACATCCTCGCGCTCGATCGCGACAATCTGGCGGAGGTGCGGCGGCGTGCGCCCAAGGATGCGGTCGCGCGGATCGGGCTGTTGATGGACGTGGTGCCGGGGCGGAAGGGGCAGGCGGTCGCTGACCCCTATTATGGCGATGCCGCCGGGTTCGAGACGACTTGGGCCGATGTGTCGGCGGCGGCGGAGGCGATCGTGGCGGGGTTGGTGCCAGACCGTCATTCCCGGGCAGGCGGCAATCGATAGACGCTGCCGCTGCGGCCGGAGGCGATAGGTCGGCGGTCATGGATTCGCGCCTGCGCGGGAATGACGAAAGCGTGCCGGGGTCGGGGGATCCTACCCCCCGAACGACCGCCCGCCGCCGCCCCAGCCGCCGCTCGACCGGGCGCTGACCCGACCGCCGAAGCCGCCGCGCGAGACGACCGAGCTGCGCGTCTGGATGCGCTGCGTCGTCACCGGGGTGGTGATCGCGTCGCGGCCGACCGAGTAGCGATAGCCGTTGCCATTGCCGAGATACGCACCCGACCCGGTGTACCAGCCGCCGTCCCGGTCGCGGCGGTCGCGGTAGAGGCCGCCGTAATTGTAGCGCGACGAATTGTTGTTGAGCAGCTGTCCGATCAGGAAGCCGGTCAGGAGCGGGGTGAAGAAGCTCTGCCCGCCTTCGCTGCGGCGCTGGCACTGCGCTGCGCCGAACTGTTCCTCGCACAATTGCTGGCTGTCGAAACGGGGAGCGGCCTTCGCATCCTCGTTCACCGCCTTTTGCTGGGCGGCGGTGCAGGTGTCGCGGTCATATTGGCCGCTGTCGATGCATTGCTGGACGCTCTGGAACGCGGCGACCTCGGTCGGGGGGCCGAAGCGGGCCTGTTCATTATTGTCGTCGCAGCCGGACAGCATCGCGACGGCGCCGACGGCAGTCAGGCCGGCAGCGACCGAGCGTTTGCGGCGGGGGGGCTGGTTGGTCATGGAAGTACCCTTCAGTACGTCATCGACGCGGCGTTGAGCAGGCCGATCCCGATCGAGGTCGCAGCATTGTAGATCGCGCTGGCGACATTGCCCTCCTCGATCCGGCGGACCATATCGCGGACGATGAAGCGGCGCACGACCAGCGCGGCGACGATCTGGATCACGCCGGCCAGCAAGGCCCAGGCGGCGAATTCGACCGGATCGGCGGTGACGCTGAGCGCGGAGGCGAGGGGCAGCGCGAAGCCGATGATCGCCCCGCCCAGCGCGATCGCCGCCGCCGGATTGCCCGACGCGATCAGCGTGCGTTCGTCATAGGGCGTCGAAATCTGATACAGCCGCTTGAACACCGCGAGGAACAGGCAGGCCAGCCCGAACGCGATGATGAAATGGATCGCGCCGTTCAGGAAAGTGCCGAAATCGAGCGTCATCTGGTTCCCCCTTGTCGCCGGTTCAGGCGTTGAATTCGGCGGGCAGCAGCGGCAGCCCGACCATGATCTCGTGCGTCAGGTCGCCGCCCTCGGGCTGCATGGCGATGGCGAGCAGCAACTCCTGCCCCTCCGGCGCGATGTCGCGCGCATAGAGCATGCAGGCCTGCTTGATCTGGCGGACCGGGCGGCCGGTGCGTTCGTAATAGACCGCCTCCCACAATTCGACCGGCGGCTGGCTGCGGTCATCCTCGGCATACCAGAAGCGCTGGAAGCGGGCGAGGCCGGGTTCGTCCCAGACGGGTTGCGACAGGCGATTGCGGAACGCGCCGGTATCGGCCCAGTCGACCGGATAGGTCGACGACCATGGCCGGAACAGGGTGAAATCATCGGCGTCGGAGCCGTCCGCCGACTGGCTGACCGCCTGCAACATCAGTTCGTCGTCGGTGTAGAAACGGTGGACATGGCTGCCATCGTCCAGCCGGATGACGCCCTGCGCCGTGATTTCCAGCGTATCGCGCTCGAGGGTGAAGGCGGCACCGGTCAGCCGCCGCCATGCCAGCGCGTCGAGCCGGACCTGGCGTCCGATGGTGATGTTGCGGACCACCGCGATGCCGGGGGTTTCCTCCCGCGCGCCGCTGCCGCCGAACAGGCTGCCGAATATCATGCCGCGATCCTTGTCCGGGCGATGTAGAACAGCCGGTCGCCGACCGCGATCCGACCGTCGGGGTCGAATACCGGCGAATGCTGCCCGGCGCCACAGCTGGCGACCAATATTCCGCCGCGGGTGCGCAGATCGCGTGCGGCATCGTCGAAACTGCCGCCGGTGCGCGCGGTGGTGGCGTACAGCGTGCCGCCATCGTCGGTGTGGCTGGCGAGTTGTGCGATCAGGCGGCTGGAACCGGGGTCGCTGAGTGCCTTGACCACCAGTTCGACGGTCGGGGTCAGCACCACCTCTACCTGCGGGCAATGGGCCGCCAGCAGCCCGGCGGTGTCGGGATCGCGCAGGAAGCAGACGACATGGCCGGTGTCGTTGAGCGCGGTGACGGCCAGCGTCGTCGCCAGCGTGTCGGGATCGGACGGGCCATAGACGATGACGCGTTCGGCGGTCGCCACGCCCGCGCGACGCAGGTCGGCCGGCGCGGTCAGCGAGGCGACGCGGACGAAGCGATACGTCGTGGCGTCGCCGGTCAGTTCCTGCGTCGCGACCAGCACCAGTTCATGCCCCTGCCCGTCGGCGACGATCTCCGCGATCATGCGCGGGGTACGATCGGGGTCGTAGCCGACGAGGACGATATGGCCACGCATCGCGCTATAGTCTCCCAGGCCCATGCGCCGCCGCCGCCAGCGCGCCGACACCCCGGCAAAGGCGCGGGCGATCGACACGGTGAACAGCGCGATCGCGCCGGGCATCACGAACAGCGCGGTGACGATCCGCCCCGCATCCGATTTCGGCGACAAATCGCCATAGCCGACCGTCGAGGCGGTCGTCGCATACCAATAGAGATAGGCCGAGGGGCGCAGCAGGTCGCTTTCCCCGGCAAAGGCCAGCAATTCCCACGAGATGGTCATGTGCAGGACCAGCAGCGCGAGCAGCACGCCACGGTGCAGCTCGCTGGCCGCGAGATAGAGCCGCCTTAGATACCTGCCGAGACTGAATGACTTCATCCCCTGCCCATGCCCCCGCACCTTGCTTTTTGGTCGCGCCTTATGCTTGGGGTGTCAAGCGCGGCCAACACACCGGGCCGGCTTTTCGGAGGGATGGATGGACGAAGCACCCCGTAGCTGGACGATCGCCGGACTGGCGCAGGCGCTCAGCGGACCCGATCATGCCGACGAACTAAGCGTCGAGCGGATCGAGCAGGCCGAACCGGTCCTGAAACTGACCATGCATCATGTCGGCGACCTCGCCATCTTCGCCTCGGTCGCGGGCGAGCAGATCGTCGTGTCGACCCTGTTGTGGCCGGTCGACGAACAGTCGGAGCCCGACGCGTTCAACCGGTTCCTGCTGAAGACGCAGAAGCTGGTGCCGCTGTCGAATTTCGCCATCGCGGAAGTCGGCGGACGCGAATATTATGAGCTGGTGGGTGAGCTGTCGGTCGAATCGTCGCTGCATACCGTACTGATCGAACTGCGCGTGCTGGCGCAGAACGCGATCGAGGCGGCGTCGGAACTACGCACCGAATTTGCCGCGTAACGGAAGGTAGGACGATGTCGATGTGGAAGAATCTTGTCGCGCTGGTGCGCGGCACCGCGCACGAAACCGGTCAGTCGATCGTCGATGCCAAGGCGCTGACGATCCTAGACCAACAGATCCGCGATGCCGGGTCGCTGCAGGCGAAGGCGCGTGACGACCTCGCGACGCTGACCGCCAAGCGGCGGATGATGGAAAAGGAGCTGGAGGCGCTCACCTCGCAGCGTGATAAATATGAATCGTCGGCGCGCGCGGCGATGGCGCGCGGCGACATGGACCTCGCGCGCGAGGTCGCACAGCGCCTCGCGACGATCGAGCAGGAACAGTCGACCAAGACACCGCAGATCGCCGACATGCGGTCCGCCGAGGACAAGATCCGCGGCATCATCAAGACCGGCGACGGCAAGATCGACGCGCTGCGCCGCGAGGTCGACGTCGTCCGCGCGAACGAGAGCGTGCAGAAGGCGCAGGCATCGGTCGCCAGCAGCTATGGCGGTGCCACCGCGTCGCTGGGGTCGGCAGCCGACAGCCTGGCGCGGCTGAAGGAGCGGCAGGCGGTGCGCGAGGAGAAGTTCAAGGCGCAGGCCGAGCTGGAGGATATGCGCACCGGTGCCGACCTCGACGAAAAGCTGAAGGCGGCGGGGCTGTTGCCCGGATCGTCGAGCGCCGACGACATCCTCGCGCGGCTGTCGAGCCCCAAGGACGCACCGCGCCTGTCCGACGGGACGCGCGACGGCGGAACGATCGGGCGCGACTGATGGAACGCCGCGCGGTCGCCGAACGCCCCGACTGGCGGGCGACCGCCGAGCGGATGGGATTCACGTTCCACCATCAGGACGGACAGAAATATTGGGAGGAGGGGGCGTGGTACGCCTTCTCGCTCGACGAGGTCGAACAGGGGATCGAGGCACCCAGCGCCGAACTCCACGGCCTTTGCCGCGATCTGGTGGACGAGGTCGTCGGCAGCGAGGCGCTGATGCACCGCCTCGCCATTCCCGACGACATGCGCGACGTGGTGGCGGCGTCGTGGAAGGCGCATGCGCCGTCGCTATACGGGCGGTTCGATTTCGCCTTCGACGGCAGCGGTCCGGCCAAGCTGCTCGAATATAACGCCGATACCCCGACCAGCATTTTCGAGACCGCGCTGTTCCAGTGGCAATGGCTAGAGGATCGCATCGCCGACGGCACGCTGCCGGCGGGGGCCGATCAGTATAACCGGCTGCACGATGCGCTGGTCGAACGCTTCGGTGCGTTGTTCACGCGGGGCAGCACCGTGCATTTCGCGTCGGTCGACGACCATGTCGAGGATCGCCAGACGGTCCGCTATCTGGAGGATGTCGCGCGGCAGGCGGGGCTGGACCCGGCGTTCGTCGCGATCGACCGGATCGGCGTCGATGGCGACGGTGCGTTCGTCGATGGCGACGACGTGCTTATCGGTGCGCTGTTCAAGCTGTATCCATGGGAGGATATGCTGCGCGAACCCTATGCCAAGCAACTGGCGGCGACGAAGACGCTGTTCCTCGAACCGGCGTGGAAGGCATTGCTGTCGAACAAGGGCATCCTGCCGTTATTGTGGCAGCGGCATCGCGGGCACCCGAATTTGCTGCCGGCGGCGTTTGCGGACGACGCGGCGGCACTGGCGGAGATCGGCGATGCCTATGTGCGCAAGCCGATTTTCTCGCGCGAGGGCTGGGACATCGAACTGGTCGACGGCAGCGCCACCGCGCGCGGGCCGGAGGGCGGTTACGGTGAGGAAGGCCATGTCGTGCAGGCGCTGGCCCGGTTGCCGGTGTTCGACGGCAATCATGCGGTGGTCGGGTCGTGGATCGTCGGCGACGACGCGGTCGCGCTGTCGGTGCGCGAGGATGACGGGCCGATCACCCGCGATCTGGCGCGGTTCGTGCCGCATGCGATCGTTTGAGGTGGGATAGCGACCTGCGTTCCGTCATTCCGGCGTAGGCCGGAATCCATGGACATGGTGATGTCGCGTTTCCTTCGATAGCGCCCGACACAATGGATCCCGGCCTTCGCCGGGATGACGGGGTGGACAGGGAAGACGAGCAGGCAATTTCGTCGTTCCCGCGCAGGCGGGAATGACGATCAAGGGATGAGTGTCCGCAACGCCGCTTCCAGCGCCACCGCATCCCCCGCAATCCGCAGCCTTTTCACCCGGCTGGTCTGCCCTGCGACCAGCGTCACCGCGCTACGCCCGACCCGCAGTTGCTTCGCGACGAACCGCACGACTTCGTCATTCGCCGCACCATCGACCGGCGGGGCAGCGACGCGCAGGCCGAGTGCGGTCGCGTCGCCCTCCAACGCTACCACGCCCGTCACCGCCGTCTTCGACGCTTTCGGCGTGGCGCGGATCGTCAGCGTCACGCCGGTCGCGTCAAGGGTAAAAGGATCGCGCATCGCTTTCCCATCGCCGCCACGCGGGTCCTACACAAGCGGCTTGGCACAAAGCGGCGCGCGACGCATTCATCGGCCATGGCATCCTCAACCGTAACGACCACGACGGCGACGCATAGCTCACCACTGTCGATCCCGATCTTCCGGGCCATCTGGGTCGCGTCGATGGCGTCCAATTTCGGCGGGTTGATCCAGTCGGTCGGCGCATCGTGGATGATGACCTCGCTGGCGGCATCGCCGCAGATGATCGCGCTGGTGCAGGCGTCGACGACGCTGCCGATCATGTTGTTGTCGCTCTGGGCCGGGGCGGTTGCCGACAATCTCGACCGGCGGCGGGTGATGCTGGCGGCGCAGGGGTTCATGCTGACCGTGTCGGTTGCGCTGGCAGTGTGCGCGTGGATGGGGTTGCTCAGCCCGTGGCTGCTGCTGTCGTTCACCTTTCTGATCGGCTGCGGGACCGCGATCAATGGGCCGGCATGGCAGGCATCGGTCGGCGACATGGTGCCGCGCAGCGTGTTGCCGAGTGCGGTCGCGCTCAATTCGATGGGGTTCAATATCGCGCGCAGCGTCGGCCCGGCACTGGGCGGGGCAATCGTCGCGGTGGCGGGTGCGGCGGCGGCGTTCCTGACCAATGCGCTCAGCTATATCGGGCTGATCGCGGTGCTGGCGCGGTGGAACCCCGATTACGCCCCGCGCACCTTGCCGCGCGAGACGCTGGGCCTCGCGATGGCGGCGGGGGTGCGCTATGTCCGCATGTCGCCAAGTCTGCGGACGGTGCTGATCCGGGCCGCGCTGTTCGGCGTTGCGGCGAGTGCGGTGCCGGCGATGATGCCGCTGGTCGCGCGCGACCTCGTCACCGGCGGGCCGCTGACCTATGGCGCGCTGCTGGGCGCATTCGGCGGTGGCGCAGTGATCGGCGCGCTGGGCAGCGTGCGGCTGCGCAAGCGCTGGGCACCCGAGCGGCTGGTCCGCGTGGCGGCGACCGCACTGGCGAGCGGTGCGGCGATCGCGGCGGTCAGTCCGGTCCTGCCACTGACGATGGCGGCGCTGGTGCTGGCCGGCGCGGGCTGGGTGTCGGCGCTCAGCACCTTCAACGTATCGGTGCAGATGGCGGCACCGCGCTGGGTCGTCGCGCGGGCGCTGGCGCTGTACCAGATGGCGGCGTTCGGCGGCATGACGATCGGCAGCTGGCTGTTCGGTTCGGTCGCCGAAGGATCGGGGGTCCATATCGCGTTGCTGGCGGCAGCGGGGGTGCAGATGCTGGGCGTCGTCGCCGGGTTCAAGCTGCCGTTGCGCGATATCGAGACCGCGAGCCTTGCGCCGCGCGGGTGGGAGACGCCCGATACCGAAGTACCGGTCGAGGCGCGGTCGGGGCCGGTGGTGGTGACGATCGATTACCGGATCGCGCCGAAGGACGTCGTCGGTTTCCTGAACGTCATGAACGAACGACGCCGCATCCGCCGCCGCGACGGCGCGCATCACTGGGCGTTGCTGCGCGACCTGAACGATCCGGAGCTGTGGATCGAGCGCTATCATGTCTCGACGTGGCTCGAATATATCCGTCACAACCAGCGCCGGACCGAGGCGGATCACGCGAACAGCGTCGCGTTGCTGGCGCTGCACCGGGGCGACGCGCCGCCGCGCGTCCACCGGATGATCGAGCGCCAGACCGGGTCGCTGCCGGTCGCACGCCTGCCGACCCCCCGCGAGATGGCCGATCCGATGACCGATCCGACCCGGTCGAACTGATTTATTGAACACTGTTATTTTTCTGCTAGGCTGATCGCGTCGCCGTGATTCGGGGGCGGGCCGGTGCCTGTTCCCGGGTTGGGCAATCCCGATGGGGGAATGGATGTCCGCACCCGATTTCTCGCTGCTGACCAAGCGCCGCTACGCCCCGTTGTTCGTCGTCCAGTTCCTGGGGGCGATGAACGACAATCTGCTGAAATTCGCGTTGCTGTTCCTCGCCAATTTCACGCTGTACCGGGCCGATCCGGCTCGGGCGGCAACGCTGGCGACGGTGTCGACGGGGCTGTTCATCCTGCCCTATTTCCTGTTTTCCGGCCTTGCCGGGCAGATGGCGGATGCGTGGAACAAGGCGTGGCTGATCCGCGCGGTCAAGGCGGCCGAGATCGCGATCATGGCGCTGGCGGTGGTCGGGTTCTGGTTCGAATCGGTGCCGGTGCTGCTGACCTGCCTGTTCCTGATGGGGGTGCATTCGACCATTTTCGGGCCGGTCAAATATTCGATCCTGCCGCAGCATCTGCGCGCCCACGAACTGATGGGCGGCACCGGGCTGGTCGAGGCGGGGACGTTCATCGCGATCCTGACCGGGCAGTTGCTGGGCGGGGTCATTCCGCCATGGGAGGCCGGGCTGGTCGCGTTCGGCGTGGCGGTGCTGGGGTTCGTGGCGGCGCTGGCGGTGCCGTCGGCGCCCCCGGCGGTGGCCGAACTGCGGATCGACCTGAACCCGTTTCGCAGCACCGCCGCGATCCTGCGCGCGGCGCATGGCGGGCGCGGGGTGTGGCTGGCGATCCTCGGGATCAGCTGGTTCTTTTCGGTCGGGGCGGTGGTGCTGTCGGAATTCGCGCCACTGGTTGCGGGCACGCTCAACGCCGCGCCGGAGGTGGTCACGCTGTTCCTCGCGGTGTTCAGCCTGTGCGTCGCGGTCGGATCGCTATTGGTGAACCGGCTGCTCAAGGGCGAGGTGTCGGCGCGCTATGTGCCGATCGCGGCGATCGGGCTGGCGGTGTTCCTGATTGATGCGTGGGGAACGGCGGGCCGGTTCGTGGTCGAAACGCCGGGCGCGGATGTCGCTGCGTTCCTTGCCACCTCGGGCAGTTGGCATCTGCTGATCGATCTGGCGGGTATTGCACTGAGCGGCGGGGTGTTCGTGGTGCCGCTCTACGCCATTCTCCAAACGTGGAGCCCGGCCGAGAAGCGGTCGCAGATCATCGCCGCGAACAACATCATCAACGCCATCGTCACGGTCGTGATGGTGGCGGTGGTGACGGCGATGCTGGCGGGCGGGAGCAGCGTGCCCGGCATTTTCGGCGCGCTGGGGTTCGCGACGCTGTCGATCGCGCTGATCTCGTGCTGGCTGCTGCCCGAAACGGTGTTCAAGTCCGTGGTGCGCGGCGCGCTGCGGCTGGCGTACCGGGTGGAGGTGCACGGCGCGGAAAACATGCCGCTGCCGGGCGAGCGGGCGGTGGTCGTGGTCAACCATGTGTCGTTCCTCGATGGGTTGCTGCTGGCCGCATTCCTGCCGGGCAAGCCGACCTTCGCGATCCACAGCCGCTTTGCGCGGGCATGGTGGATGCAGCCGCTGCTGAAACTGTTCGACGCGTTTCCGGTCGATCCGACGAACCCGATGTCGGCCAAGGCGATGGTGAAGGCGGTGCGCGAGGGGCGGACGCTGGTGATCTTTCCCGAAGGCCGGATCACCGTCACCGGCGCACTGATGAAGGTGTTCGACGGACCCGGCATGGTCGCCGACCGTGCCGATGCGCCGATCGTGCCGGTACGGATCGACGGGGCGCAATATACC
This sequence comes from Sphingomonas sp. Leaf62, assembly GCF_001421915.1. Lineage (NCBI taxonomy): Bacteria > Pseudomonadati > Pseudomonadota > Alphaproteobacteria > Sphingomonadales > Sphingomonadaceae > Sphingomonas > Sphingomonas sp. Leaf62. The sequence goes on from NZ_LMLN01000006.1 coordinate 94,716, forward strand.
CGTTTCAGCCGGTTGAAGGGCAAGGCGCGGCTGCACTGGTTCCCGAGGATCGAGCTGACCGTGTTGCCGCCGCGCCGCTTCGACCTGCCACAGGGATTGAGCGCGCGCGAGCGGCGGGCGATCGCCGGGCGGCAGCTGTACGACGTGATGAGCGCAATGATCTTCGCCACGTCCGACACCGACCGGACGCTGTACGACGCACTGATCGATGCGCGGCACCTGCATGGTGCGGGGATGGCCGTGGTCGAGGATGTGCAGCGCGTGCCGCTGACCTATGACCGCCTCGTCACCGGAACGCAGGCGCTGGCTCGGCCACTGGCGGCGGGTACGGCGCAGGGCGAGGCGGTCGGCGTGCTGCTCCCCAACGTGGGCGGCGTGGTCGCGACCTTCTTCGCGTTGCAGGCGACGGGGCGGGTGCCGGCGATGCTGAACTATACCGCCGGCCTCGCCAATCTGCGGGTGGCGTGTACGGCGGCGCAGGTGCGAACGATCGTGACCGCGCGAGCGTTCGTCGAGCAGGCGAAGCTGGGCGAGGTCGTCGCCGCGCTGGTCGGCGACGGGATCGCAATCCGCTATCTGGAGGAAATTCGCGAGGGGATCGGCGCGGGGGCGAAATTCGTTGCGCTGGTGCGGTCGCGGATGGCGGGGCGGCTGCACCGGCGGTTGCGGGTGTCGGCGGACGCGCCCGCGGTGATCCTGTTCACCAGCGGGTCGGAGGGCGTGCCCAAGGGGGTGGTGCTAACCCACCGCAACCTGTTGGCCAACTGCCTGCAACTCTCCTCCCGGATCGATTTCAACCGGGTGGATACGGTGCTGAACGCACTGCCGGTGTTCCACAGCTTCGGGCTGACCGGCGGCACGTTGTTGCCGATCCTGTCGGGGGTGAAGACGGTGCTGTATCCCAGCCCGCTGCATTACCGGATCGTGCCGGCACTGGCCTACGACGCCAATGCGACGATCCTGTTCGGGACCGATACCTTTCTGTCGGGCTATGCGCGGATGGCGCATGGCTATGATTTCTATGCGCTGCGCTACATCTTTGCCGGGGCGGAGCGGGTGCGGCCGGAGACGCGGGCGACCTATGCCGAGAAGTTCGGGCTGCGCATCCTCGAAGGCTATGGCGCGACCGAGGCGGCACCGGTGATCGCGGTCAACACGCCGATGCACTTCCGCGCGGGCAGTGTCGGGCGGCTGCTGCCGGGGATCGAGGCGCGGCTGGAACCGGTGCCGGGCATCACCGAAGGCGCACGGCTGGCGATCCGCGGGCCGAACGTCATGGCCGGATATCTGAAGGTCGAGGCACCCGGCGTGGTGCAACCGCCGGCGGACGGATGGCACGATACCGGCGATATCGTCACCATCGACGATGCCGGCTTCGTGACGATCCGGGGACGGGCGAAGCGTTTTGCCAAGATCGGCGGCGAAATGGTCTCGCTGCCGGCGGTCGAGGGCTATGCCGCCAAGGTCTGGCCACAGGGCGAACATGCGGTGGTGACGCGGCCCGATGCCCGGAAGGGCGAGCAGCTGGTGCTGTTCACGACGCAGGTTGGCGCGGGGGCGGGCGCATTGTCGGCATGGGGCCGGGCGAACGGCATCGCCGAACTGGCACTGCCCCGCGATGTGCGGGTGGTGGCGGCGCTGCCGGTGCTGGGGACGGGCAAGCTCGATTATGTGACGATGGCGGCGACGGCGGGAAGTTGACGAAGGTTGCACGATTTGTGGGGTGTGGCGGCGGTTCGGTTATTTATTTTCAACGGGTTAGTAGTGCAGGCGCCCCGCAAGCTGCCTTCGCGTCGTGCGAAGTCTTTGCGGAGGTCCTGACCGGAACCTGACTTTCTCCGTACCCCCGCGCAGGCGGGGGCCAGAGCCAAGCGAAACTATCGCTCGCGTTCGGGGCCCTGGACCCCCGCCTGCGCGGGGGTACGGTAGATGATCGGCCATCGGCAATTTCGCAGGGGGTCTCGCCCGCAAGGAAGTGCGGCAGCGTGCCGGAAGACGCGAACGGTTATCGCGCGGGCGGCTGCGGGAACGTGGTTCAGAAGCGGTAGTCGAGCGTCGCCGTTGCGCCGGGGGCCAGCGTCGTCCGCCATGTCGGGATGCCGTCGATCGTCGTCAGCCCATCGCCCCGGGCGCCGGAGTTCGGCCAGCCGAGCGGCAGCTCGACATCGACCGCGACGTTGCGCGCGTTGGTCACGCTCAGCCGCGCGGAACGATCGTCGAGGCGGGTCTGGTTCACCAGCACCTGTCGGCTGCTGCCGGCGGCGATCAGCAGCGTCTCCCCCTCCGCACGGTCGGTCATCGTGCCGGTACCGACCAGCAGCGCGGTGTCGCCGCGCGGCGCGTAGAGCGCGGTGGTGCCGGCGGGAAGCGCGATGCCGAGCCCGTCCGCCTTCTCGTTCTTCACCCGCAGGACGATGTCGACCGCCGCGGCGTCGAGCGGCTGGCCGACGGGAATGCGGCGGCGATAGAGGCGGGCATAGCGCACCCCGTCCTGCCGCAGCAGCGCGACCTGTTTCTGACCCCGCGCGGCGACGGTGGTGCGGCCGGGCAGGCGGTAGAGTTTCAGGTCGCCGAGATTTTCGGGTGCCGCCGGGGCGGGCGGTGCCGGTGGGGCCGGCATCGGGGGCGGCGGTGGTGGTGGTGGGACGGCCATCCGCGATGCGGTGACGATGATCTCCTCCGCCGGTTCGAACGTCGCCTCGCGCAGGTCCGACGTCGTCGTACCTAACGGATAGCAGCGCAGTTGCAGCCGGGTCGCCGCGTCCTCGACCGGCGCGATGCGTTCGCGGTTCAGCCGTCCGGCCACGACCTGCACCTCGGCACCGGCGAACCCCTCGGCATTGCCGTTGGCGAGCGTGGTCCATGCGAACAGGTTCAGCCGGTCGCCCGTCAGCGTGCCGACATAGCTGGCCGACCAGTTGAAACCGCTGGCAAGGTAGGAGAGGCGGACGGTGACGGTCCTGCTCGACGGGCTGTCGGTGGTGACGCTCAGCACCGGCTTGGCGGCAAGGCCGGCGGGTACGCGAGCGTAGCGCAGCGATTCGGGCAGGCCGCTGCACCCCAACGCCTCGACGCCGTTCGCGGTGCGCAGCACGACGCCGCCGACGGGACCGGACACGATGGTCGCCGGTTCCTCGCGCGATGTCCCGGTGGCGCGGTCGGTACGGCGCAACGTCACCCGGTTGCCGAGCGTGCCGTCGACCAGCGCGGCGGGCGAGAGCAGCCGCGCGTCGCGGTTTTTCTCGACCGTGCCGCCGGGCAGGCCGTCGATCACCGCGCTGACCGGGATGATGCCGCCCGCCACCCCTTCGAACCGGAGCACGGCGCGGCCCTTTGGCAGTTTGACGCGGCGGGTCTCGGTCACCAGCGCATAACCGTCGAGGTTGCGCAGGTTCATCGCACCCTGCGCCGGCCGATACGGCGCGCGATAGATGGTGACCGCGACCGTCGTCGGGGCGGGGGAGGTCGTGGTCGGCAGTTGCTGCGCGAGGGCGGGGGTGGCGAGGAGCAGCGGGAGGGTTGCGATCGTGAGCCGACGCCGCGTGGTGCGGTGCGACCGGTGGCGTTTTTCGCGGTCTTTGGCTCGGACGGGTTCGGGACCGTTTTGGGCGGCCCGTTCCTGCGGGGCGTTGTCGGCGTCCTTCGGCACGGGGGCGATCATTGCGAACGCCGCTGGTTCGTACCCCGGCGAAGGCAAAACCTCAGCGAACGTCGCAGGCTTAGCCACAAACGCGCCGTACCCCCGCGCAGGCGGGGGTCCAGAGCCAGGCAGAACATCGGTTTGCGTTTGGAACCCTGGACCCCCGCCTGCGCGGGAGTACGGCAGGGGGCAGGAACCAGTACTTTCGCAACGATCTCGCCTTTGTCGGGGTACGGTGCGGAATTGGCTCCGTTCGTGGCGTTCGCAGGGGTCTCGTGCGGGCGGTGGAGCGGAGCCGGCCAATACAACCACTTGCGTCCGTAGCTCTGGCCAACCGCCTGCGTGAGGGTACGCTGGCGAGCACGGTCGCACCGCGCCCGGGCGGGTCCGGGTCGCCGGCAACGCGACCGCGACCGGCGCGTCGGATACCTCGCGGGCAGATCGCTCGCCCGAAGCGACCTCCCCGCTGCGCCAACGGCCACCGAACGCCGGCATCAGTAGCGCGTGTCGAACGTCGCGGTGACGACCGCCGATCCGTTGGCGGGGACCGGCACCTGCCATAGCGTCTGTCCGGCATCGATCCGTTCGCCGGGGCGGCTCTGTTCGACGATGCGGGTGTCGCTCCAGTCGAGGCCGCCCTGTACCAGCTCGACGGTCACCGGCGCGGCGGTGGCGTTGGTCAGCGTGTAGCGCATTTTCGTCTGCCAGCGATTGCTGCCGATCCGGGTGCGGCTTTCGACGACCGGGCGGACCTTCACGTCGAAGGCGTCGCCGGTGGCAAGCGCGATCTTCGATCCCTGCGGCGTGTGATCGATCGCCGCCTCGCCGGTGAATTGCGGCTGGCCGCGCGCGTCGCGCAGATAGACGCGGATGGTGCCGGCGGGCAGCGCGTCGCCAAGGCCCCCCTGCGCGGCGTTGCTGAACCGGACGATGGTCTGCGCGCTCCGCGGATTTTCGGCGGTGTTCAGCCAGCCATTGACGAAGCGATAGCCGCTGGTCGCAGGCGTGCCCTTCACGTCGAGAAAACTGACCTGCTTGGTCTGTTTGTCGGCGATGGTGGTGCGTTCGGGCAGCGGATAGAGATAGAAGTCGCCGAGCTGTTCGCGGTTCGCGCTTTCGGTCCCGGCCTGCATCCGCGCGCGCGGGCGTTGCGGACGGTACAGGCCGTCCTCGTCGTTCGACCCGACCTCTCCCGCGACCAGCAGCGTGCGGGCATTGGCGAAGGTCGTGCCGGTGGTGTTGGTGAGCGTGACCCAGCCCTGCACGTCGATCGTGCCGCGCTTGCGGTCGAGCAGCGCGACATAATCGGCTTTCCAGCCCAATCCCCGGCTGAGATAGGACAGGGTCGCCGGCCGCGTGCCGGCACGGCTGCTGTCGAGCGTCACCGACAGGGTCGGACGCGCGCGCAGCGACGGCGGTACCTTGTCGAAGATCGCGCGCACCGGCAGGCCGTCGTCGCGCAGCACCTCGATGCGGTCGCCGATCTGGAGCACGACCCCGCCATTGACCGCCAGCACCCTGGCTCGCTCGCGCGTTTCGGCACCGGTGGCGGGATTGGTACGCAACAGGGTGATCGTCTCGCCCTCCGCCTTTTCCATCAGGCTGGAGGGCGAGAGCAGGTCGAAGTCGAAATTCTGTTCGACGATGCGGGTGTCGGGAACGGCCAGCGAGACGGTTTCGGGACGGATCTGTGCGCTGACGTCGGGGAAATCCTGTCGCACCGTGCCGCGGTTCAGATCGAGTTGCCGGACGTCCTGCACCAGCGCGACATCGCCGTTATAGATGGTGACCGACACATCGCCCTGCGCATTGCCGGCAATGGCGGGGGGCAGATTGGCGGGCGTTTCCTGCGCGGCGGCGGGGACGGGGGCGAGAAGCGCGGCGAGGATGATCCAGTTCGGCTGCATATCGGGTCCCCGCTAATCGTCCGCGCGAGTTTGGCGGGGGGTCATCGGGTTGGCAAGGGTTCGGGGCCGGTGGCGTTGATGCCGGCGGGATGGAGAATCGGCGTTGGCGGATCGGAGCTCGATCGTGCCGCTGCGGGCGCAGCGACTGCCGGATGCCGCGTCGGTGCGGATTGCGGTAAAGGTGATCGTGATCTTGGAATGCCGACTAGTATTGCTCGTCGGGAAGGAGTGGGGCCGGACTAAGGTGAGACTTCCGTGGAACCTCCGATACCTAGGCTCCTGCCGTACCCCCGCGCAGGCGGGGGTCCAGAGCCAAGCGAAACAACAGCTTGCGTCTGTGGCCCTGGACCCCCGCCTGCGCGGGGGTACGCGATTTTCAGAGCTTCGCCCTCGCGAGTGACCGCCTGGACTCTTGCCTGCGCCGGGGTACGGCGAGTGTGTGGTTGAATGCGCAAATTTCGCAACTGTCTCGATAAGGTCCGGGGGGATTGGCCGTGCACGCGTCGAGGTCGAAAACGACGATCGGCCGAGCGCAACATCGGAAATTCGATCCGCAAGGCGAAGGCCTGCCGATCGATCGTACCGGCGCTAGGGGAAGCAGCGTCTGGCGCGGGGCCGTCGCTTCGACGGTTTCGCTGCGACTTCCATTCACTGGAAATCGCTGGAGCGGGCGAAGGGAAATCAGCCGGGGCACCTTCCTGAGCCGCTGCGCTGACCGCCTGAGCGCGGTGTTGCGAGCGTGCGGTGATGGTCGGGATTGTGGTTGGTGCCTCGTCAGTGAGGTCGAAGGAGTGGTCCATGGATTACGCTTTCAAGGACGGTTGTGGGGACGATCACGGCGACGGGACGTGTCCGATCTGCCGTGGTGAGGAGTTGAGCCCGGACTTTATCGCCCTGCTTGAACGAGCGGCATCGGGTGAGCCGGTCGTCAGCATGACCGTAGAGGAAGCGGCCGAATGGATCAGGAGCCTCTGACGGTCAGGCCGGATCACCTCGATCCGGTTGGCGGGATGCCGAGCTTGGTGGCGATCTGGGGATCGACGCGGTAGCCGACGACGGCTCGGGGCCGTCCCATGAACTTCAACACCGCAGGCTTGCTGCCATCGGCGCAGACGAAGCGCCCGTCTCGACCATCGACGAGGATGGCATGGACGAACTTCTCGATGTCGGTCGGCGTATCGTCCTTGGCTTTCCCGATCTGGAAGGTGCCGTCGATACGGGCAGCGAAGCGCTCGTCGCCATCGGTGTCGATGAGAGCGAAGCGGGTGTCGTGATGAATCATGGTGCCTCCTGATGTTGAGGCCGAATCAGCTACACACGGGTCGAGACAATGACCAATGGCTTTTCGGGCTGGGGAAGGACGGGATGATGTCAAAGGGAACCACGGAGCCGGGATATCGCAACCGCAACGGGCAAGTGGTGGTGCGCAAGACCGATCTACCGGGCAACGACCATAATCAGGTGACCTACGTTCTGCGGTGTGGTGGATGCGGCCATGAATATGGAGCGAACGGCTCCGATATCTTCCAGCGCCGCTGCCCCGCCCATGATGGTGGAGCGCAGGGCTTACCCCTTGGGGTATGACGGGATGGCAGAAGCCATCCCGCCGTCGATGACTATAGTCCGAGGCGGTCGCGGCCATGGCGCATTGGCACACCCAGAACGGTCAAACAGGTCGGAGTGAACGGCTCCGGCTCAGGCTTTGGTTTAGGCGTGCGTAGAAGCTGCGCCACGCCAACAATGAGAGTCAGGCAGGCGAGCACAACGCCAGCGACAGAGAGAACGATTTCCACTACTTAACTCCATAAATTTGGCCGCATGGGCCGTTGGTCTGTGAGTAGCAGAGGGCAGATTCTGGGGTCACGGGTTTCCTCGTGAACCGCCGTGAACCAACCCTGCTCACAGGGTTAATCCAACGGGTTCGGCATTCTCGCTCGGCGCTACGCCGCGAGCGCCCGGTAGACGCTGGCCCGACCGATCCCCAAACGCTTGGCAATCTGGGTGGCCCCAAGGCCCTGCTGCCGAAGTTCGCGCACAGCGTCTGGGGAGATCGTCGCGGGACGGCCTTTGTAGACGCCCTTGAGCTTCGCCGCCTCGATTCCTCGACGCTGGCGGGCCTTGATGAAGTGCTTTTCGACAGCCCCTATCATGCCGAACAGCGTGAGCATGATCTCGGCCATCATGTCGGTGCCGTCGAACCGGATCGCCGGATCATGAATGCGCAGGATCGCGCCACGTTCGATAACGCACTTGCCGATGGTGAGAAGGTCGGCAGTATCTCTCGCCAATCTATCCGGGTGGAGGGCCAGAAGTTCGTCGCCGGGTTCGAGCAGCCGCAGTGCTGCTTCAAGCTGGTCACGACCGTCAAGGCGGGATCCGCTGCCAATGTCGGTGAACACCACCACCGCGCCGAGCTTCTCCAGCATGGCCTTCTGGCTGGCGACGTCCTGCCCTTCGTTCGTGCTGATCCGCGCGTAGCCCAGCACCCTACCAGTGCGAATGTTCAAGGCAAAAGCCAGTTCAGGAAACGGCCTAGCCCCAGAAACAGCAGCGGACCGAGCACTATCCCTGCTACGATGTATAGACCATTTCCTGAATTTGACGCCTTCCCCATGCACATCTCCGTCTCGTTTGATTCTAAGACGGTCGCACAGATTGGCGTATCGTCAACAAAAATGATCCATATGAGACGCGAAATGTGTCTCACCGGATGTGCCGGATAGGGTTGCCCTATCGAGACAGACAATGATCAGGTGGCTGTCGACCCGACGTCCATTAAGCGGACGCGACCATGTCAGGCCGACAGTCGGCACAGCATCTTGTTGGTCCTGCTGATGCGCAGGTGGCGAATAATCCGAAGCTTGTCTACCTGCTCAATAGGGAGCCACAACATGCCGATGTTGTGCGAGTGACAACCATGGTTTCTGCCGCTCACGCTGCTGTGGATATGCTCGCGATGGTGGATCAGGAGGTTGTTTGCGAGCTGCGGCGGCGTCGGAACCTTCAATCTGATCGTGTAGACGGCAACGTATCCGGCGCTGCATCCAGTGGCCGCGTTTGGCGACAATAGGGATAGTTCGCGCATCCCCAAAACTCATTTCGGATTTGCTTGCCGCGTTTCGCTGTCCGGCGGATCATGCGCCGCGAGCATTTCGGACAAAGCGGTCGAATCGGATCGTCTGGCAATCGAGGCGGCGGCGGGAATGATGACGGTGGCGCGGTTGGCTTTCGTCCTCGCGCTAGTCCATCGGCGAAAGAAATCCCGATGATTGCCGCCGGGACAACGAGTAGCTTTGCCATAGCGTCACCGGATCGGTTTACCCCGCCGTGATGGGAGCAAGCGCCACGTCGCCCGATCGCAACGTTTCACATCTCACAGGTGGCCGCTAGCGGAAGGCTCGACATGAACGAGCGACTTCGCGTTGAAAAGCCACGATGGCAACTGTTGACCGAGGTGCTGTGGTATATGGTCAAGCAGGGTCGTGAACGTCCAAGGCTTCGACCTATTCGCTTTCCCCTCTGGCAAGCAGTGACGCGACTTCTGAAGAGGCGTTGCAGTGACGGTAGCCTTATCAGGGACGGTTATACAGCCACGACGCGCGGGAAAATGCCGCGGTCGTGAAATGCAACCGAAGAAACCGGGAACGCAGAAAAATATGACGTTCCGTAGACTTGCACGGAGCAACCGATCATATTGTCAATCGCATTATAGAGAGCACGATAAGAACGAACTTCACCAATAACTGATAGCCCCGGACTGCCGGTGGCCACTGCACCGCGCGAAACGCCTACTATCCGGGCGATGGACGCGGTTTAAGGCTACCCAGACGTAGAAGGAAAAATCGAATGGCTGATTTCTTGGCTACGGCCTACCGATGGGTAGGTCGTGGAGCGGATGCGCTCGCCTATCTTCCGATCATCGGTGAGCAAAACACGGTGGTGTTGTTCGTCGTGATGCTCGCAGCGTCGTGGTTTGTTAGGTCTCGGCAACCAGCGGTTCGGTCGATCATCGACGAATGCACTCTAACTGAAACAACCCGGACGGTTCGGATCGTTCGTCGCCACGAATGATCTACCTGATCATGCGTCCAAGGCAGTTCGCCGCAACAGTCGCCGCTATGGCCTCTGTAAGGCTCGTAGAACGCCTATCGAGCGTAGAGGCAACCTCTTGCGGCTGGGCACGGCCTTTCAGGCTGTAGGACGCTAATGCGACGCCCCCTATGCCTTGCACCGAACTTGTGCTGGTGGTCGCGCCTAGCCATTCGGAATACGCCTCACGCGGGTAGTGCGTTAAGCACCAGAGCAGAACGAACCGACGTTGCGAACCGAATGTTCCGGGGAATTTACGCGACGGCTCGCGCACGTTCCGTCAGAAAGTTATTGCCACTTCAAACCGGAGACGCGGAATGTCATTTGCTGGCGACCTGCTTCATACATCGGTGCTTCGATAGTTACTTCTTTCGCCTTGCGAAGTTGGCTCAAAAAGCGTTTGCCCTGCGTAATGAAGACGATTTCCGAAGAACCACTTTCTGGTTCTGCACAAGCCCATTCCCGAATAGGGCCATCGTCAAACTTAACCGAAATGGTGTCGTCGCTATAACTCCTGCACAGGAATTGACCGTTCGCTGAAACGTAAATGTCGAAGCCGTATTTCGCATCTTGCCGGACGACCAGCGACGGGGTGCTCTGCCCGTAAGGGAAATCTAGGTTGATCGGTTCGGTCGCTGATACCGTCGCAGTCTTGTTGGTCCCTCCCCGCATCTTGTCGGTTTCCGAGTTATAGACCCAACCGCTTTCCGGTTCGGTGGTCGCTGCCGTCGAAGCTGGTGCGTCACCTCCCCCATCGGACAACAGCGTGTTCGCCGTCGCTTCTAGGTTGTCAGCCAACGCTTCGAGATTGTCTGATTCCATGCTTTCGTTCGATGCGCCCTGAGGCGCACACGCAGCAAGGAGCACCAAAGGCGCACAAACGAATACAATTTTCATGAAGCCCCCTAAATGATTGGCGAAGGATAATTGCCCGCGACCGTCCGTCAAGCGTCGGAGGAGCCATGCTCGATGCAAAATACCGGGCAAGCGTCCTCAAACCGCACGCGCCAAAACTGAGTTTGAAGGTCGTCCGGGTCGATGCTGTGACGGTCGAGGAACGCCTTTGCGAATTGGCGACGCTGGCGAAGACGGTTGATGCCGATGCTGTCGTGCGTCATCATGCGGCCTCCGCGATCTGATACAGGGCTTCGTCTTCCGGGTCAGTCAATTTCAGGCGGTTATCGACGAGCGACAGCCCGGGACCGTCGATCGCACCGTTGGTATTGCTGTGAAGCCAGACCAGTCGGCGCACGAACGATTGAAGTTCGATTGTGCGCGTGTCTATCCAAAAACGTGCGTCCGTTGAGGTCACCCCCAAGAGACGGACTATCTCCTTTCGCGCCTCGTCCGACATACGGCGAGGGAGCATCTTCGACCCGTTCTCCGTCAGTTGGCCCATCCGCTCGCCACGGATTTGAATTGCCCATGCGACCTGTTTGTGGGCTCCTGTTAGTTGAAGAAGTGCTGCCACCTTTGCTTCTTCTGTGTAGCGAGAGATTTCCGCTTCGCGCCACTCTCGCGCACAGTCTTCGCACATATCGCGCTTATACCATTCCGCTTTGCGCGGACGGTCGCGATGCGGTCCATAGATTTGGACTTGGCTAGAATGCCCGCACCGATGCTCAATATCCCACCACGCCATAACGGCCTCCAAGGCTATCGTTGTCAGACGACGATTTGGGAAAGCCTTGGAGGATTTAGCCTCTATCTCCGTCCGACGCCGGAAGGGATAGCACAGCATTTATCCTTGTAACTAAATATCTGTGCAGTTCGGTGATAAGACGAACTGTGTAAAATGCTCATTGATTAGCACATTCGAACTCGCGAACTCGCCGGTGTAAAGATCGTTTATCTACTAAAGCTTGATGAAATAAGACTACAGAACTACGCTTACGACAGTTTGGTTCAAAGGAAGGCAAAGGATATGGTTTCGGAGGCTCCCAAGCTGGTTCGGGAAGGCGAATGCGAAAATGAGGATGGTGACGAACTCTATTTCAGCGACTTCCTAGACGGCGATCAGGGCGAATGCCCCCTGCGCTATGAGGTGGAAGTGTCGGACTGAGCTGCTGCCGGTTCCGTGGACACCGAGATAAGGTGTTTTTGGAACCGGAGGATGGAGAT
>NZ_LMLN01000007.1:0-83467 GCF_001421915.1 Sphingomonas sp. Leaf62
TTCGTCATCGAGTTCGCCTTTCACCTTAAGGAGAACTCTCCACTTTTCCGGGGCAAGTCCAGTCAGGTGGTGCGCTGCAAATCCGGGCGTGCCGCGTCGTTTTTGTCGGTTGAGACGCGCCGATAGGCCGAGGGCGTGACGCCGAACCGCTCCTTGAAGACGCGGTTGAAGGTCGCCTTCGATCCGAAGCCGGCATCGATCGCGAGCGTCAGGATATCGCCATCGGCGCCATCCCGCAGGCGGGCGGCGACATGCTCGACGCGCAGCCCGTTGATCGCTTCGGCGAACCCCAGCCCCAGCCCCTCGTTGAGGCCGCGGGACAGATAGGCGGTGTTGGTCCCCAGCCTGCGGGCCAGCCCGGCAAGATCGAGGTCCGGATCGCGCCACCATTCCTGCGCCTCGATCCGGTCCATCCACCCGGCCGCGATCGGTCGCCAATCGCGCTCGACCGGCTCCACGATCGGCTGCGGCCGGGCGTCCGCCTGCCGCCAGCCCTCGATCGCCAGGTAATTGCCGACGACCGCCAGCACGACGTAGAAACCGAACATGTCGAAGTAGGACAGCGGCGCGATCAGTGCATCCGTGATCAGGTATCCCGTCCGCACCGTCACGATCGCGGCATAGGCGATCAGCACCGCTCGCACGCGCCTTGCCGCGGCGAGGTCCGATCGGCGCGCCAGCAACCAGCCTCGATGGCGGCGCAACGCGCGCAGGCCGGCGACGGCATATCCGACCATCGACACGAGCAGCAGCGCCGCCAGAACCGGGTCGAGCCAGGGGCGTTGCACCTCCCGGTCGAACGCGCCGCGCAGATCGAGCGGCAGGCAGAAGGCCGCAGCCTGATAGGCGAACTGGGCCGTCGGCAACGCGGCGTGCCAACGCGGTATCGGTCGATCGAAGATCAGGGCGTTCAGGTGCGCATAGAGCAATGGCCCCATCGCCAGAGGAACGGCGAACGGCGCGAACGAAAGCCACGGCCATCGATCGTAGAAGCCAGCATAGCCGATAGTGAACGGCGTCAGCACGCCGCACAGGACTATCAGCAAAGCACCGAGAGAGCGTCGCGCCATCTCGCCCCGCCCGATGATGGCAGCCGCCAACACCAGCATCTGCACCTCGAACAGACCGAGGATGAGGGACATGGGACCGATATTCACGCGACTATCAGCCTCGCCATATCGGCAACGTCAATGGGCGATTGAGGTGTACACGCGCTGCCGCCTAGGGGTCCTCGACATACGAGGCCGGGCGGGTTGCGAGAACGCTGTCGCATTCTCTTCTCCCGATCGCTTTGCGGGAATGTCTCGATCGCCGGGACCAGGCTGCCGAACCCGAAGATGGCACCCTCTGGAACGCTAGCCGAAGGTGCGACCGGCCACCTTGCTGATATCCGATTTGTCTGACATGAATGCGGCCAACGTGAAAGGCGGTCGTCGATGTCGAGGGGGCGGGGAATGATGCAGCAGGGAAAGGCCGGCCTGGCGGCAGCGATGCTGGCGTCGTGGGCAATGCCGATCGCGGCACAGGTGCCCTGGCAGTCCGCAGAACAGGCACCGCAGGCTGGTGCGGTGCTGGCGGCCAGAACCGCTGAGGGTGCCAGCTTCCGCGTTCCCGACGGGATGCTGCGCGTTACCATCTGGGCCGACCGCATCGTCCGTGTCACGGTGTCGAGAACGAATGAAACGATCGCGCCGGGGCTTGCCGTGATCGGCACGCCACGCGGCGTCGCATGGACAATGGCCGAGGAAGCCGGCCGCTATGTGCTCGCCACCCCGGCGATGCGCATTGCCGTCGATAAAAGGACCGGCATGGTGTCGCTGCGCGGGGTGGACGACAAGCCGATCATTGGCGAAGCGGATCCCGCGACACGCCGGTTCGGCGATGTACCCGATCCCGATGGCGCGGTGCAGCAGCGCTTCGAGGTCGGTAGCGATCAGGCGATCTACGGCCTTGGCCAGCATCAGGCGGGGCTGCTCGACTATCGCGGTACGACGGTCAGGCTTCAGCAGGCGAATACCGATGTCGGCGTACCGGTCCTCGTGTCCACGGCCGGCTATGGCCTGTTCTGGAACAATCCGGCGGTGACCGATGTCGCGGTCACGATCCCGCAGGCCGTCGACCGCATCGTTTTCCGGTCGCAGGCCGGCAGCGGCGTGGACTATTTCCTGTTCGCCGGACCGGACGTGGACGACATCATCGGCGCATATCGCCAGCTTACCGGACAGGCGCCGCTGATGGCGCGCTGGACCTGGGGTCTGTGGCAATCCAAGGAACGCTATACCTCGCAAGCCGAACTGCTGGGCGTCGCGGCCGAATATCGCCGCCGCGGCATCCCGCTCGATGCGGTGGTGCAGGACTGGCAATATTGGAAGCCGGGCGAATGGGGCAGCCAGCGTTTCGATCCGGCGCGCTTCCCGGATCCAAAGGCGATGCTCGACACGCTGCATCGCCAGAACGTCCACAGCATCGTTTCGGTCTGGCCACGCTTCGATGCCGGGCTGGATACCACGAAGGCGCTCGACGCGATCGGTGGACTATATGCGCGGACCTACCCGAACGTATATCCTGCCGGGGAAGGCCGCTGGTACGACGCCTTTTCCGCGCGCGCCCGTACGCTCTATTGGCAACAGATATCGCAGCGCATCGGTCCGATTGGTTTCGACGGCTATTGGCTCGACGGCAGCGAGGCGGAACTGGGTGGGCGCACGGGCGAGATGCGCGACGTCACCACGGCGCTCGGCTCGGGTGCGGTCGTCTATAACGCCTACCCGCTGATGCACACGACGGCAGTGCATGACGGAATGACGCGCGACGTTTCGGGCAAACGGCCGATCATCCTGACCCGCTCCGCGTGGGCGGGACAGCAGCGTAACGCGGCCGTCACGTGGTCGGGCGACGTGGCCGGGCGCTGGGACGTCTTCCGCCGGCAGGTCCCCGCCGCAGTCAACTTTTCGATGAGTGGCATTCCCTATTGGTCCGCGGACATTGGCGGCTTTTTCGGCGGCAGTCCGAAAGACCCGGCCTATCAGGAGCTGTTCACGCGCTGGCTGCAATTCGCGGTGTTCAACCCGATGTTCCGCATCCACGGCACCGGCGAGGGCAAGGAGCTGTACAGCTTCCCCGAGGAAAGCCGCGGTCCACTGCTCGGCGCGGTGACGCTGCGCTATCGCCTGCTGCCGTTCCTCTATGCCTTGTCCTGGCAGGTCACCGATCGGGGCGCGTCGTTCCTCTACCCGCTCGGCATGGCCTTTCCCGCGGACCAGGCGGTGCGCGACGTGCGCGACCAGTATCTGTTCGGCCGCACCCTGCTGGTCAGCCCGGTGGTGGAAAAAGGCGCGGTCGCGCGCGACGTCATCCTGCCCGCCGGGCGCGACTGGTACGATTTCTGGACCGGAGAGCGGCAAACAGGGGGCCGGCGGGTGACGGTCGCGGCCCCGATCGGTCGCATTCCGCTCCATGTCGCGGCCGGCACGATCCTGCCACTCGGCGCGCCCGTCCAATATGCCGACCAGTCGCCGGACCGGCCGATCGAACTGCGTGTCTATCGCGGCGCCGATGGACGCTTCACCCTGTACGACGATGCCGGCGACGGCGAAGGATGGCGGCGCGGCGAGCACGCCACGATCGAGCTTGCGCTGGACGACCGGGCGGGCACGCTGACAATCGGCGCTCGCAAGGGACGTTATCCCGGCATGGCGCGGGACAGGGTATTCCGGATCGTCCAGATCGCGGGCGGCAAGGCCGTTGCAGCGATGCCGCGCGACGCGAACATCCGATATGCCGGCCGACCGGTCACGGTGCGGCTCGAATGACGGGGAAATAGCATCGCGAACGGGATGTATCCCCGCAGTTCGGGAAGAGCGTGACGACAGATTTTCAGGAAGGTCGATCCATTCTCATGTCTCGATCCCCAAAGGGGAGTGTTCCACCCCTTTCGCTCACCGCTGGCAACGCGCCAACGGTAAGCGAGCAATCATCCCGACTACCGGCGCGCTTGCGTCGCCATCCTGACGGCCAGGCCGACCAGCACCGTTCCCATCACCCGGCGCTGGACGAGCGCGAATGTCGGACTTCGAGTGAGGAACACAGCGATCGACGCGGCCGACACCGCAATCATGGCGTTGACGAAGACGCTGATGACGATCTGAACCGTCCCCAGGATGAGAGTCTGCCCCAGCACGCTGCCCCGCGCCGGATCGATGAATTGCGGCAGCAGGGACAGGTACATCACGGCGATCTTCGGGTTCAGGAGGTTCGTCAGAAAGCCCATGAGGAAGAGTGTGCGCGGCCCGTCCTCGGGCAAGTCCCTGACCTCGAACGGCGAGCGGCCACCGGGACGGACCGCCTGCCACGCAAGCCACAGCAGATAGAGGGCGCCGGCGATGCGGATGGTGTCGTAGGCACAGGGCACCATCCGCACGAAGGCGGTGATGCCGAATGCGGCACACAGCATGTAGAACACGAATCCAAGGGAGACGCCGCCCAGCGAGATCATGCCGGCAGTTCTGCCCTGACAGATCGACCGCGATATGATGTACACCATGTTCGGTCCCGGCGTCAGGACCATGCCGAGCGCGATGACGGCGAAGGTCAGCAGGCTGGTCAGTTCGGGCATCTACATTCTTCATACGGGAAGGATGCCCAGACGCGCGGCCAGCTACCCCCGCGCTTCCCAATGGGTCCCCATCTTTCAACGTCAGTTACGTAAGGTTCCGAAAGATAGAGAGGCGCGGCGCGACCGGTAAAGAGGGTCGATCGACGCGGCCGATCATTCCCGTTTCCCGGTTTCTACGTGTTCCGGGAACGCCGAGCCGTTCTCGATCCAGTATCCCAATGAGAATGCCCGGCCGTCTTGCTGGCCGTTCGTTTTTGGGACGAAGTAATGCGATAGCCGACGCTCCGGCCTGCGCCGGAGCATGAGAGCCGCTTCAATACGGCTCGAGCAAATCCTAGAGGGGAGCGAAAGGGTCGTGTCCCCGGGGTGTGGTGTAGCTGAGGGGTAGCCATCGGAGATCTTCGGATAGGTTTGGGTTGCGACATCCAACCGACGGAGACCCCGATGACCGACGATACGATGAACCTGCAGGTGCTGGTGGGAAAGAGCGCGGACGCCGATTTCCTCCGTGAGATGATCGGAGGCGACTGGCCGTATGTCTGGGTCGATGCGACGTACCTGAAGGTGCGGCAGGCCGGCCGCATCGTCTCAGTTGCCGTCACCATCGCGGTCGGCGTGAACGGCGACGGGCGGCGCGAGGTGCTGGGAATGGCGATCGGCGCATCGGAGGCAGAGACGTTCTGGACCGACTTCCTGCGCAGCCTCGCAAGGCGTGGGTTACGGGGCGTGAAACTCATCATCTCGGACGCCCATGACGGCATCAAGGCGGCTGTATCGGGGCCTGTCAGGAATTTCGTGTGCGGGCGGGCATAATGGGAAAGATGGAGACCCCATATTTCCCGACGCAAAGAGCCTGCGTTATCGAATGATTTGCTCGACCAGCTACTGGCAGGTGGTGATGCCGGCGCCGCCCTTGCTCAGGGCGGCCTGCTCGATGCTTTGAAGAAGGCACTGACCGAGCGCGCGTTGAACGCGGAGATAAATTACCACCTCGCCGGCGATGACGGTGCTGGGAACACGCGAAACGGTTACAGCCGGAAGATCGCCGGGCACCTGCACGATCTGTATGGCATCGACGTGTCGCCGGACCTGATCTCGACGGTGACCGACGCCGTGCTCGACGAGGTGGCGATCTGGCAGCAACGGCCGNGAGATCCGCGACGAGGGCATGGTCCGCAACAAAGCCCTCCACATCGCGACCAGCGCCGAGGCCGCCGAGCTGGCACTGACCGCGTTCGAGGCCAGTCCCTGGGGTACCCGCTACCCCGCCATTGCCCAGAGCTGGCGACGCGCCTGGGCCGAGGTCACCCCCTTCTTCGCCTTTCCCGACGAGGTCCGGCGGATCATCTACACGACGAATGCCATTGAGGCGCTCAATTCGAAACTGCGCCGGGCCGTGCGTGCCCGAGGGCATTTCCCCAGCGACGAAGCCGCCACCAAGCTGCTCTACCTGATCCTGAACCGGTCGGAGAAAGAGTGGAGAATGCCGCCGCGTGAGTGGACCATGGCAAAGGCCCAGTTCGCAGTACGCCACTTCGCGACTGTCTTTGGGTTGATCCCCAGCTCACGACTCAGCGTCAAGAGCGAAGCTTGCGACAAGCTGTATTGCTGCTCGGACGGCGTGCGTGGTCGTGGCGCTCCCGTGATGTACCTGTCCCATGCGGCTTCCTTCC
This sequence comes from Sphingomonas sp. Leaf62, assembly GCF_001421915.1. Taxonomy (NCBI): domain Bacteria; kingdom Pseudomonadati; phylum Pseudomonadota; class Alphaproteobacteria; order Sphingomonadales; family Sphingomonadaceae; genus Sphingomonas; species Sphingomonas sp. Leaf62. The sequence continues at coordinate 6,289 of NZ_LMLN01000007.1, forward strand.
ATTCCAAAGAAAGGATCGTACCATCAAACCGTGGGATCAAACACCTAGTTCTGCCACGCAGCGATGCGACGCCACCGTTCTCCTCGAAGCAAAACTGCACAATATTGGTCTAACCCCACGAAGGGCGCTCGCGAGATGGCTACCTCCAGTGGCGCAACGTAGGGCGAAGGCCTAGTGCTACGGGCGGCCATGTCGCTTTCACGTAACGTTTATATCATGTGTGCAGCAAACATCGGTGAAATCCCGCGATCGCTGGGTTGACGTGGCATGAAAACCAACGCAAACGGCCGCTCCACCGTATCGAGGCGCGATGGCGGAGTGGTGACGCAGAGGACTGCAAATCCTTGCACCCGGGTTCGATTCCCGGTCGCGCCTCCAGGGTTATGTCGGCTTTCACACCAGGCTGCTTACCCGAGCATCTGCAGGCGGGGGAAACTTTGAAAACGAGCAGTTGCGCTCTTTTCAGACTGACGTGACCCTATGCTTTCATCCGGCGGCAATTAGCGACCGACCGGTGTTGTCGCGCATGAGCGCAGGTGAAGCAACGGGCGGGGTTAACCCCGGCCGTTGCTGTTCAAGCCCGGCAGCGAACGCGGCCGGAGTAGCGTAGCTAGGCGCCGAGTGGGGCCGCTCCGTGTTGTAGTCGTCGAACCAGCGGGCGAGGATCGAGCGGGCCTGACCGATGGTGAAGAACAGCGTCTCGTTGAGCAACTCGTCGCGCATGCGACCATTGAAGCTCTCGACGAAACCATTCTGCGTCGACTTGCCCGGCGCGATGTAATGCCACTCGACGCCCACGTCGCCGGACCAGGCGAGCACCGCGTTCGAGGTGAGTTCGGTCCCGTTGTCGCTGACGATCATCTTCAGTCTGCCACGCTCGGCGATCAGATCGGCCAGTTCGCGCGCGACCCGTCGGCCCGAGATCGACGTGTCCACCACCGCCCGAAGGTACTCCCGTGTAACGTCATCGACGATGTTGAGCACGCGGAACCGCCGACCGGTGACGAGCTGGTCGTGCACGAAGTCCAGGCTCCAGCGCTGGTTGGGAAGCGCCAGCACCGGCGCGGGACCCCGCGCGCCAACAGAGCGCCTTCGCCCTTTCCGGCGCCTGACCGTCAAACCCGCCTCACGGTAGAGCCGCTGGGTCTTCTTGCGGTTGATCGTGATGCCGTCCCGACGAAGCAGGATGTGCAGCCGTCGATAACCGAACCGCCCGCGCTGCTGCGCAAGCTCACGCAAACGCGACCGCAGGTTGCCATCATCCGCTCGGCACGAGCGATACCGCATGCTCGTGCGGTCTGCCCCGACGACCGTGCACGCCCGCCGCTCGCTCATTCCCAGCGTCGTCTGGAGATGTGCGACTGCTTGCCGCTTCGCGGCGGGCGTCACCATTTTTTTGACAGCAGATCCTTCAGACCCGCGTTATCCAGCATCGTGTCCGCGAGCAGCCGTTTAAGCCGGGCGTTCTCCTCTTCCGGCGACCGCAGACGCTTCGCGTCGGATACCTCCAGACCGCCGAACTTTGCTTTCCATGCGCAGTAGGTCGCACTCGACATACCGTGCTTGCGGCACAGCTCCGTTGCCACCGCGCCCGCCTTGGCCTCCTTCAGGACGCCGATGATCTGCTCTTCCGAAAACTGCTTCCGCTTCATTCCGTCCCTCCTTCTGACGTGCTCTAGTTCAGGTGGATGAAGAAACGGGGGTCACGTCAGTCCGAACGCTGTTGATCGACGAGAGCAATCAAATCCCGTCGATAATACGGCAGATCGCGGTTTCGGCTGCCGGGGCGGGACTGGCCTGGGCCATGCACCTTGTCCTGCGCCGAATTAGCCCGATCACGACCACGACCAGGTTAATCTGGATCGCCGGTCTCAGCATCCTCGCGGGATGCCTTTTCGCTCTCATCAATTCGTTCGCGTTCTATGTGCTTTCCTTATTCACCAACGAGCTATGCGTCGATGGAACGGTGTGCACGCCTGCGTATCTGTGGTTGGTTGCCAAGGAATATTAGGTCAACTTCTTGTTCGTGTTCGCCGCTTGGGGTCTGCTCTATCTCTGGCTGGAATCGGCTGCGCAGACCGCAGCGGCGGAACGCCTTGCCAGTCGTGCCCGCGAGCAGGCGAGCAGGCGAGGCTCGCCGAGATCCCAGGCGAGCAGGCGAGGCTCGCCGAGATCCGCGCGCTTCGCTATCAAATTAACCCGCACTTCCTGTTCAATTGCCTGAATTCTCTGGCGACGCTCGTCAATCGTCGGGACGTGTCCGAGGCGGAGGGCATGATCGGCGAGTTCAGCGCCTTCCTGCGCTACGGGCTGGCCGCCGATTCGGTAGCCGAGGTCGAATTGGCTGACGAGGTGGACATGCAGTTGCGCTACCTCACGCTCGCGCGCCGCCGGTTCGCGCATCTGATGACGGTGACCATCGACGTCGACGATGACGTCCGCCACGCCCGGCTGCCTGCGCTGATCCTCCAGCCATTGGTCGAGAATGCGATCAAGCACGGCGTGGCAATGACGAGCGCGTCCGTGCTGCTTTCGATACGGGCGTTCCGGTCCGACGCGAACATGCTCGTCGTCCGGATCGAGGATGACGCGTGGTCTGGATCACCGTCGGACGAGCCGGCGACGCTGATCGGACTGGGCATCGGGCTTTGCAACGTCACCGAGCGTCTGTTGGCCCGATTCGGCAATGCCGGTCGACTGGTCGCGCGCACGCTGCAGCGCGGCGGCTTCCGATCCGAGTTTACAGTGCCGCTGGTGTCGTCGTGACAGCTGCGCCCTTCACGGCCGTCATCATCGAAGATGAACCTTTCGCGATCGAGGGCGTGCGCCGGTTCTGCGCGCGGTCCGGACAGGTACGGATCGTCGGCGAGGCGGTAGACGCGCCAACCGCGCTGGACCTGATCACCGAAACCCGGCCACAGGTCGTGTTCCTCGATATCGCAATGCCCGGGTTGAGTGGTCTGGAAGTCGCCGCCGAGGTGTGCGCGCTGCCAACGCCACCGCGGATCGTGTTCATCACTGCGCACGACCACTTCGCCAAGGAGGCGTTCGACCTTGCCGTCGTCGACTATGTGTTGAAGCCGATCGTCCCCGAACGTATCTGACGGACACTAGATCGTCTGACCGCAACTCTGGCGCAGGATTCAGCGATCGCCAGCGCCCCATTGGATTTCTGGGTACCATATCGCGGATCGGTCATCCGGTTGGCCACCGATCGGATCGAACGGATTGAGGCCGAACGCGACTATATCCGGATTATCGGCGAAGGCCGGTCCTATCTGCTTCGCGCGACTCTCGGCGATATGGAGAGCCGCCTCGCTTCACAGTCGTTCGTGCGCATCCATCGGTCCACGGTCATCGATCTGACGCGCATAAAGGGAATGCGTTATGTCGGCGCAGGGGCGTGGGTCGTCATCGACGCCGATGACACAGAAAGGCCAGTGGGTCGAAACTATTTGAGCGGGATTCGTCACCGCCTCCGGCTGTGAGCGTCGATCGAAAGTTACCCGGTTTTGCCAAGGCTGGTGCTCATCCATCTGACCGGATGCGGCTTCGCAGACGAGCCGGCGAAAGCCATGCGCCGACATGCCCGGCCCGCTACAGCAGAAGGACCGATGTTGACACACAGCCTCAAGCCCCTCGACCGCGGCGGGACGCCGATCCCGCCTTCGTCATCATCATCGACGGCGGTTCGTCCGGGCGATCGTCGCCAACCGGTTGAGCGCGAATCTCGCGCCTTGTCCTGCTGAGCGAAACGGGCAAGTGCTATGCGCCCAACGCCTCTGGACGGGGCCGACGACCGCGCCCTGCCTTGCGAGCAGGCTGGCAAGCTGCTCCGCATCCGCCATGTCGCCGTAAAGAGCGGTGATGCCCGGCAGCGTCGTGATCCTGTCCACACGGCGCGCGATGGCGGTGACACTATGGCCGCGGTCCGACCGTTTTTTCAGGATGCACGCGCCGCCGTTTCCTGATGCGCCGATGAGGCCGATCCTGCCCATGATCCAGCGCTTCGAAGAGGCTCAGTGCGCCTGACCGTTCAGCCGTTCCAGTATCGCGGCGAAGCGGTCGTCGCGCTCGGCGAAGCGCAGCGGGTGGACGCGCTGGACCAGCAGCTCGGCCGGGGTCGGCTCCTGCGCAAACAGCGCCATCACCTCGTCGGCGAATGCGTCGAGCGGCTGATAGCCATCCCGCGTCGACTGGCCGGGGGTGAGTTCGGTCTGGACCGCGGGCGGCGCGAGCTCGATGACCTCGACCCGGCCGGACAGCACGGCGCGCAGCGACACGGTGTAGGAATGCAGCGCCGCCTTGGTCGCCGAATAGGTCGGCGTCGCGACCAGCGGCACGAAAGCGAGGCCGGAAGTGACGTTGACGATCGCCCCGTTGCCGCGCGCGACGAGGTGATCGACCAGCGCGTCGGTCATCCGGATCGGACCGAGCAGGTTGGTCGCGATCGTCGCCTCCGCATCGCCGAGGTCACGCGCGGTATCGAGCGACTCGACGCGCATGATGCCGGCATTGTTGATGAGGACGTTGAGGTCGGGGAAACGCTCCGTCACCGCGGCGGCGAACGCCGTGATCGCCCCCGCGTCATCGGCATCTAGCGTCATCGCGTGCATGTCCGCCCGCCCCGCGATCGTCGCGTCCAGCGCCGCCTGCCGCCGTCCGGCGACGATGACGGTGTTGCCCAGATCGTGGAACCGCTGCGCCAGCGCCGCGCCGATGCCCGATCCACCGCCGGTGATGAGAATGGTGTTGCCGCTCTGCTGCATGGCGATATCCTCAACCCGTCTTGCGGGCGTTGATGGTGATGTTGACCTTGACCGCGGCCGCGACCGCATCGACGCCGGCGAACTGCCCCTGCCCCACACCGAACCAGCGCCGGTCGATTGTGAGTATGCCGCGCATCTGGGCGGCGTTGCCGTTGATCGCCAGCTGGAACGGCAAGACGACCGGCCGCGCCACGCCGCGGATCGTCAGCGTCCCCGCCGCCTGATAGCGGTTGCCGCCGAGGCTCTTGAACGACTTGGACACGAAGGTCGCGCGCGGGAAGGCGCGGACGTTGAACCAGTCCGGCGTCGGCAGCGATTCGTCGCGCGAGGCATCGCCGGTCGCGGCGGAGGCGGTGTCGATCACCGCCGCGACGCTCGACCCGGCGAGGTTGGCGGGATCGAACGCGATGCGCGCGTCGAACCGGCGGAAGCTGCCGTTGATCGCCTGTCCGTTCGTGCTGGCGACGAACGCGACCTGCGATCGGGCCTTGTCGATCGTCCATGACGGGGCGGGCGCGGCGATGGCGGGGGCGGCGACCAGGACGGCGGCCATGATGGGGAAGCAACGCATGGTTCGATTATCCTCGGTTTGCGGTCGGCGTGCTGGCCAGGCCCGGAACCATCCGGCCCAGGACGCCGTCACGCATGATGAATTGATGCTTCAGCGCCGCCGCGACATGCAGCGCGATCAGCGCCGCGCCGCCCAGCGCGAGATACAGGTGCGCGCCACCGCCGATTGCCTCGACCTGCGCCTTGCCGGCCGCATCGAGCGAATGGAGGACGCCGATGTGCGGCCACGGGATCGTCTTCCACAGCAACGTCGGGATGTTGTACGGGCTGACCGACACCATCGCCCAGCCGGTCAGCGGCATGCCGATCATCATGACGTAGAAGAACCAGTGGGTAGCGCTCGCGACGCGGTGCTCCCACGGCTTCATCGGCGCGACTGTCGGCGGCGGCGGATTGAGCAGCCGCCACGCCAGCCGCGCGACGCTCAGCACCAGCACGGTGATGCCGATCGACTTGTGGAGCTGGAACATGTCGAACTGCGCCATGCCCTTCAGATAGCCCATTCGCCAGCCGAGCAGCAGATTGGCCAGGATCAGCACCGCGATGGTCCAGTGCAGGACCATGGCGACGGCGGAATAGCGGGTGCGCATGGAGGATCCCTTTCCGAAGTGATGACGCCCCGCCCGGCCGCGCCGGACGGGGCATCGCGGGCGAACGATCAGCTCTTGTACTCGAACGCCGCGCTGATATTGATCGTCGTCTCGTCGCTGACCAGCGGCGCGTATTTGCTGACGCCGAAATCGGTCCGCTTGATGACGCCGCTGCCCTTGAAGCCGAGCGTATACGCCTTGTTCATCGGGTTGGTCGCTGCCGCGGTGAAGGTCGCGTCGAGCATCACCGGCTTCGTCACGCCGTGCAGCGTCAGGTTGCCCGCGATCCGGGCGGTCGTCGCGCCGGTGCGCGTGACGGTTGTCGAGATGAAGCGTATCTCGGGAAACTTCGCGGCGTCCAGCCAGTCGGCGGAGACCAGTTCCTTGTCGAGTGTCGCGTTGGTCGTCGAGACGGTGGCGACCGGCACCGCGACGTCCAGCTTCGTCGCCGCCACGTTCTTCGGATCGATCGTCAGGCTGCCCTTGGCGCCGGGGAAGGTGCCGAAGAATTCGTTGATGCCGAAGTGGTTCACCCCGAACCGGACCAACGTGTGATAGGTCTCGACGGTGTAGGTGCCCGCCTTCACGGTGGCGGGACTCTCGGCCGGCGCGGTCTGGGCCACGGTCGCAGTGGTCGCGGCGATGGCGGTGATCGAGAGTGCGGCGGCAATCAGTGTCTTCATGGCGGTTTCCCTTTTCGGCGGCGAATGCTTCGTGATCGGCAGCGATGCTGTGGGGCATATGCTGGCGAAAGCGCGTCCCGAACAGACGAATAGTTTAGACCAGATCGTTCGATCGTTTCGAACAGTACCGGTCTTGCCGGTTGGGGGACATGGTGCTCGAAGACCGGTATGCCGAACGGATGCTATCGAGCGAGCAGCGACGAAAGACGCCGGTCCTTAACCATTAACACCACGACGTCGGCGCGTTGCGGCATCTCTTCGAGGATGTGCCGGGTCAGCCTCTCATAGTGGATGATGAAGCGGGCGACCTCGGTATCCGTCATGACGTCCCGACCCTCGGCACCACTGCGTCGCAGCGCCCGTTCCTGCTCCAGTCGCCAGTCGAGCACCACGTCCCATCCCGGCGCGGCCAACAGTATCAACAGGTCAATCCGCGCGAACAGCGATCGGTAGGGCCCTGCCAACATCCCGTTGACATATGCCCGCCATGTCCCGTCCCGGTCCTCCTCTTCCTACAGCCTGTTGACCGGTGTGGCGAGCGCCGCCTCCGCCCGACGCCGCCTTCCGCCCGGCGCCGGTAATAGGCGGCGACGTCCGCCCCCGGCACGCCGCCGGGCGAGCGCGACCGGGCCATCGGCGCCATGACGATGCGGTTGCGGATCGGCAACGCGCCGATGCTGCCGGGCTGGAACAGGATGTCGGACCGGAGGTCGGTGATGCGAAAACTGCTTTCTGGAACAAGGGGGGAGCAGGGCGCGACCAGGCCGCGCGCGGGGCGCTCACCACACCGCCATCGACCTTGATATCGACGCCGGTCACGAACGAGCTTTCGTCGGATGCGAGGAACAGCGCGACATTGGCGGCGAAGCGCAACGCCGACTCGCGCCCGATGCTGCCGCCGGAGCCGGTGATGATGCACACCTTGTCCTGCAAACGTCCCGCCATGTCCGTCACTCCGAAAAAGGGATTCAGCCGACCCGATATTGTCCGCCGTCGACGACCACCGCCTGTGCGGTCATGAAGGCGGCGTCGTCGCTGGTCAGGAACAGCACCGGGCCGACGATCTCGTCGGGTTCGGCGAAGCGCTGGATCGCCTGCGCCTGCCACACCGCGCGGCGGGCTTCCTCGCCCTGCGCCTCGGTGGCGACGGTATGCGTCAGTCCGGGCAGGATCGCGTTGCAGGTGATGCCGTCGGCGGCAACATCGTTGGCCAGACCGCGCATGAAGCCGATGATGCCCATCTTCGATGCCATGTAATGGCTCATGCCCTGCACGTTCAGGCCGATCGAGTTGGACGAGATGCCGACGAACCGGCCCCAGCCCCTGCGCCGCAGCGCCGGCACGAACTGTTTGGCGGAGAGATATTGCGCGTCCAGATTGACCGACATCGTCCGGCGCCACGTCTCGAAATCGAGGTCGTCGATCGGGTGGTTGGGATAATAGGCCGCATTGTTGACGACGATGTCGACGTCGCCGAATGCCGCCGTGGCGGCGTGTTCGATCGCCGCCCAGCCCGCGGGGGTGGAGATGTCCGCTGCGACGCCGACGGCCGCTCCGCCGATCGTCGCGACGGTGGCGTCCGGCGGCGTCATGTCGGCGATCACCACGCGAGCGCCGCGGGCCGCCAGACCGATCGCGATCGCCGCCCCGATGCCTCGACCCGCGCCGGTAACGACCGCCACGCGGCCTGCATGTGTTGGGAAATTGTCCATCTGGCTGCCTCTTCGAAAGCTGTGAATGCGTTCCGGCATGGCAGTTCCCACGCTTTGAAAATGCCGGGAAGAGATCAAGTTTCCACGCTTGCGTTCGAGATATTCGGCAAGAGCCGGTACTCCATAGCGGCAAGACATGACTCGCCCCGTGTTGCCTCCGGACGGCGATAGGGACGGATGCCCGGCGACTGGAAATCAGGACGGCATATGCCAAGAACCCGCAGTGCCGGTGGGCTGCGCGGTATCGCCCAGGCGATCGGAGCGGGTTAGGGATGGCCTGTCGTATCCGCTTCGGGCGTCGTGCGTCCAAGGGTGACGCGCAGACGATGTGCGTGGGATTGGCGGCCCGCCCACCTGTCGGACCGATGCCCGGCGCGATCGTCGGTCAAGCCGTTGGCTGCTCGTTTCGACAACGTGAGCAGCTTGGCGTGAAAATCGAAAGGTCGGCAATCGCCAGCCGGGTCGAGAAATCCGAGAAATTCGGCATGATCTGCGTCCTGGTCGAGGGTTGACCGGAGACGCTGCGTAGCATTTCAGCGTAAGGGTGGAATGGATGCTATGATCGACGATCTCGACCAATCGCTGCGCCGGCTGTCGCACGTCACCGACGATCCGCGCCTCGACGCGCTTGCCCCGACCGTGTTCGCCCGGATGCGGGCGGATGGCGCGGCGCGTGCGGCGGGCGTGCGCCTGGCCGGGGTCGCCGCGATCGGGGCGGTGACCATGGGGCTGATCGCCGCCGATCCGATCCCGCGTCCGCAGCCGGCGGCGACCTTCGCCGACGACCTCGCGCTCGCTCCGTCGACGCTGCTGGCCGGCCGATGAGCCGGACCCGGTGGACGGTTCTGGTCGCCATCGTCGCCTTTCTCGCGGCGCTGGGCGGGGTACTTGCCGGTCGCATGATCGGCGATCGTCCTTCGACGGCGCATGGCGGTGAACTCCATGCCCTGCTCCATGACGACATGCGGTTGACGCCCGAGCAGATGCGCCGGCTCGACGCGCTGGAGGCGGGGTATGCGACGCGGCGTGCGGCGTTGCAGGCACAGATGCGCGCCGACAATGCGCGGCTGGCGCAGGCGATGGCCGCCGAGCAGGATGACGGCCCGCGCGTCGCCGCGGCAGTGGACGCGTCGCACCGGACGATGGGCACGTTGCAGAAAGCCACCCTCGCGCATGTCTTCGCGATGCGGCGACTGCTGCGTCCCGATCAGACCCCGGCGTTCGACCGGGCGGTGGCACGCGCGCTCACCCACCCCGCGCAGTGACCGTAGCCGATCCCGGCCCAGATGACGGCGACCTGGCGGCAAAGGCACTGGCCGGCAGCGAAGCCGCTTTCGCATCGCTGATGCAGCGTCATCGCAGCCGGGTGTATCGCCTGATCCTGAACAGCGTCGGCGATCCCGACGAAGCGCTCGATCTGGTGCAGGAGACGTTCCTGTCCGCCTATCGCGCACTCGGCCGCTATGACGGATCGCGCCCGATGGCGGCGTGGCTGGCGACGATCGCGCTGAACAAATGCCGCGACCTTGCGCGACGGCGGGCGCTGCGGCGCTTCTTTTTCGGCGCACGATCGGTCGATGAGATGGCCGACTCGATCGCGACGAACGGTCCCGATCAGGCAGTGGCCGCCGAACAGCGACAGGAAACCGCCCGGCTGCGCGCTGCGATCGCGATGCTGCCTGCGACCCTGCGCGAACCGTTGTTGCTGTGCACGGTCGAGGAGATGCGCCAGTCCGACGCCGCCGCGCTGCTCGGCATTTCCACCAAGGCGGTCGAGACCCGCATCCGGCGCGCCCGCATCAGGCTCGCCGAATTGCTGGCTGGTTGAGGGGGCGGTGCCCGTGCTGCGTATGACCGGATGGATGACGAGGATTTTTGCATGACGACGACGATCGATCGCCGCCGGTTGTTACGGGGCGTGGCGCTGGGCGGCGGCGCGATGACGCTCGGCGCATGGACGCCGCTTGGCGCACGACAGGCGACGAACGGCCCGGTGGTGTCGGGCGACCTGATCGAACTGCGGATCGGCCGGATCAACCGCATGGTCGATGGCCGCCCGTCGCGCAGCATCGGCATCAACGGCATGTCCCCCGCCCCGCTGATCCGCCTGCGCGAAGGGCAACGCGCGCGGATCCGCGTCGTCAACGATCTCGACGTCGAAACCTCGCTGCACTGGCACGGGCTGCTGGTGCCGTTCCAATATGACGGCGTGCCCGGCATCTCCTTTCCCGGTATCCCGGCGGGACAGAGCTTTCTGTACGACTTCCCGGTCCGGCAGAACGGGACCTATTGGTATCACAGCCATTCGGGCGGGCAGGAACAGGCGGGGCTGTACGGTCCGATCGTCATCGATCCCGCCGCCCCCGACCCCGTCGCCTTCGACCGCGAGCATGTGATCGTCCTGTCCGATCACAGCCGGTCGAGCCCGGCGACGATCTTTCGCCGGATGAAGCTGCAACCCGGCTATTACAACTTTCAGCGGCAGACGCTGGCAGGCTTGCTGGCGGGTCGCGACCAGAGCGCGAAGGACCGCGCCGAATGGGGCAAGATGCGGATGGACCCCGCCGATATCGCCGACGCGACCGGGGCGACCTATACCTACCTGGTCAACGGTCATGGTCCGGTCGACAACTGGACCGGCGCGTTCACCCCCGGCGAGCGGGTGCGGCTGCGGATCGTCAATGCCTCGGCGATGACGACGTTCAACGTGCGCATCCCCGGCCTGCCGCTGACGATCGTGCAGTCCGACGGGCTGAACGTGCAGCCGGTGACCGTCGACGAGTTCCAGATCGGCGTCGCGGAAACCTATGATGCGATCGTCACCCCCGGCGACGCGGCCTATACGCTGGTCGGGGAAAGCGTCGACCGGTCGGGCATGGCCCGTGCGACGTTCACCCCCCGCCCCGGCCTGACCGCGCCGGTCCCGCCGCTGCGGGCCCGCCCGCTCGCGACGATGACCGATATGGGCATGGGTGGCATGGGGAATGAAAGCAAACCCGGTCGTCCCGACCCGACCGCCGAACAGAATGCCTCGCGTCGTCTCGCCACGACGGCGCAGACGCAGGCACAGCCCGCACCGGACCACGCCGCGATGGGCCATGATGGCGCGGCGAGCGATGAAATGGGCGGCATGGGCGGCATGGGCGGCGGCATGGCCGAGATGGATCATGGCATGCGCGACTTCGCCAACGCGCCGGGCGTCGCGAAGACACCGGGCGTCCAGACGATCTCGCCGATGGCAGCCGACCGCACCGACTATCCGGGACAGGGGCTGGAGGATGCCGGCCACCGCGTGCTGACCTATCGCCAGCTGCGCTCGCTCGATCGTAATCCCGACGTCCGCGCGCCGGGTCGCCAGATCGACATCCACCTGACCGGCAACATGGAACGCTTCATGTGGGGGTTCGACGGCAAGCGGATGGTCGACACCCATGAACCCTTTGCTTTTGCCGAAGGGGAGCGGGTCCGTATCAACCTGATCAACGACACGATGATGGCGCATCCGATCCATCTGCACGGCCATTTCTTTGAACTCGTCACCGGGCATGGCGACCATAGTCCCCGCAAGCATACGGTGCTGGTGCAACCGGGCGGGATCGTCAGTCTCGACCTGACCGCCGATGCCGTCGGCGACTGGGCGTTCCATTGCCATATGCTCTACCACATGCTCGCCGGCATGATGCGCGTCGTCTCGGTCCGTCCGCAGGGAGCCGCCGCATGATCCGCACCCTTGCCACGCTGCTCGCGCTCGCCGCTGCGGTCCCCGCCGTCGCGCAGGACCATAGCCATATGGACCATATGCAGATGCCGCCCGCGGCACCTGCACAACCCACAGCGCAGCCGGCCGAGAAGACCACCGAACCGGCCGCACCCGCCGAAGCGGCCGAACCCACCGGCACCGATCAGTCGCCCGGCAGCGCGCCGCCCCCGCCGGTCCCGATGCCGCATTACGCCGACCGCGTCTGGGGCGGCGATGTCATGGCCCGGTCGCGCGATGCGATGATGGCCGAGGAAGGCGGCGGCCAGCGCTTCGCCCAACTGCTGCTCGACCGTGCCGAGTGGAAGGACGGCGGCTATGCGTGGGAAGGCGAGGGCTGGTATGGCGGCGACATCCACCGCCTCGTCGTCAAGAGCGAGGGCGAAGGCGGCGACCGCCTCGACGCCGCCGAGGTCCAGGCGCTGTATTCGCGCGCGATCGATCCCTATTTCAACCTGCAGGCCGGCATCCGGCAGGACATCCGCCCGACCCCGGCTCGCACCTATGTCACGGTCGGGGTCGAGGGCCTCGCCCCCTATTGGTTCGAATTGAACGCTGCCGCCTTCCTCTCGACCAAAGGCGAGTTGCTCGGCCGGATCGAGGGCTATTACGATCAGCGCCTCACCCAGCGGCTGATCCTGCAAACGCGCGCCGAACTGAACCTGTCCGCACAGGACATACGCGAGACCGGTACGGGATCGGGGCTGACGAATGCCGAACTGGGCCTCCGCCTGCGGTATGAGATCGCCCGCGAATTTGCGCCCTATGTCGGGGTGAACTGGGAACGTCGCTTCGGCGATACCCGGCGCTTCGGCCGCGCGGCGGGCGATGATAGCGGCGGCATCGGTCTGGTCGCCGGCATCCGCGCATGGTTCTAACCGCGCGCATTTGTCGCTAGAGCCCCCCCGACCAACAGGGGAAAAGTCGATGCCGGTTTCCGACGCAGCGGGATCACCCGCCTATGTGCTGACGCTGTCGTGCGCCGATCGCGTCGGGATCGTCGCGGCGGTCAGCGGGCATCTGGCGCGGATCGACGGCTTCATCCTCGACAGCCAGCAATATGCCGATCTCGAAGCCGGACGTTTCTTCATGCGGGTGGAATTCGCAGGCGCCGGCCCGGCCTTTCCGATCGATCTCGATGCGTTGACGCGGGGGTTCGCAGAGATCGGCGAAAACTTCGCGCTCGACTGGTCGATCGTCCCCTTTGCCGAGCGGATGCGCGTGCTGATCGCCGTGTCGAAAGGCAGCCATTGCCTAAACGACCTGCTCCACCGGTGGAAGACCGGCGACCTGCCGGTCGAGATCGTCGGAGTCGTTTCCAACCACCAGTCGCTGCGCGCGCTGACAGAATGGCATGGCGTGCCGTTCCATTACCTGCCGATCGTTGACGGCGACCGGCTGGGACAGGAAGCGGCGATGCTGCGCGTGTTCGAACAATCCGATGCGCAATTGCTGGTGCTCGCCCGCTACATGCAGGTGCTCGGCAGCGACCTGTCGCTGCGGCTGGCCGGACGCTGCATCAACATCCATCACAGCTTCCTGCCGAGCTTCAAGGGCGCGCGCCCCTATGCCCGCGCGCATGATCGCGGCGTCAAGCTGATCGGCGCGACGGCCCATTATGTCACCGGCGATCTCGACGAAGGCCCGATCATCGAACAGGCGGTCGAACGTGTCGACCACCGCAACACCGAAGCCGATTTGATCCGCATCGGCCGCGATGTCGAGGCGCAGGTGCTGGCCCGCGCCGTCCGCTGGGCAGCGGAACGGCGGGTGTTTTTGAACGGTCACCGGACGGTGGTGTTTCGATAAGGTCCGATGTGCCCCGAACCGTTCGCGCCAGCAGGGCCTGAGCCCTCGGGACGAACGGTTCAGTTTGCGAACGATCGTCCTACTCCCCGTCGGGCTTTGCCATGTTCGTATGCATCTTCGCCAGCACGCTGTCCGGCGTGATATGGCTGATCGCGGCTTGCAGCTTGTTCTTCGCGCCCGACACGACATGCGCCGATCCGGCCATCACCGCGTCCCAGCCATTGCGCGCGGTCTTCGCCGGATCTTCCTTCGAATCGTCCTTGCCGACCGGTGTATCCATCATGCCGGCACGTTCGAAGAAGCGGGTATCCGTCGGCCCCGGCATCAGCACCGTGATCGTCACCCCGCTGTCCTTCAACTCCTCGCGCAGCGCATAGGCGAAGCTGTCGAGATACGCCTTGGTCGCGTTGTATACCGCCTGGTAGCTGCCAGGGATCAGGCCGGCGATCGATCCGGTGATGAGGATGCGCCCCTCGCCCCGCGCCGCCATGTCGCGCGCCACCTTTTGCAGCAGGTACGTCGTGCCGGTGACGTTGGTTTCGATGACCCGACGCCACGCCGACACGTCCTGCTCGACAAAGGCGTGGCCGAGACCGCGCCCGGCATTGGCAATCAGCAGGTCGACCGGCCGCCCGGCCACCTCGTCCAGCAACCGGTCGTTGCCCTCGAACGTCGCCAGATCGGCCTCGACCGCCCGCACCGCTCCCGCACCGAAATCGTCGGCGGCAACGGTGATCTGCGGTTCGTCGGCAACGACGATCAGATCATAGCCTTCCGCCCCCGCGATCTTTGCCAGTTCATACCCGATCCCGGTCGAGGCACCGGTGATTACTGCCAGTTTGTTCGCCATCACGCTTCTCCCGTCGCGGCGGCCTTCGCCCAGTCGGGCTTCAGCACGACCTTGGTGCAGACATTCTGTTCGTCATGGAATTTCTGGTAGCCCTTTGGCGCATCCTCCAGCGCCATCCGGTCGGAAATCATGAAGGTCGTGTCGATCTTGTCCTCCATGATGGCAGCCAACAGCCCTGGCAGATAGCGCTGCACATGGGTCTGCCCGGTCTTGAGCGTCAGCCCCTTTTCCATCAGCGCGCCGAACGGGAATTTGTCGATCAATCCGCCATAGACGCCCGGCACAGAGACCCGTCCGCCCTTGCGGCAAGCGACGATCGCCTGACGCAAGGCATGCGGTCGATCGGTGCCGAGAAAGGTCGATGCCTTGATCTGGTCGACGATATTGTCGACGAACATCCCATGGCTTTCGAGACCGACGCTGTCGATCACCGCATCGGGACCGATCCCGCCGGTCATCGTCATCAGCGCATCGTAGATATCGGTTTCCTCGAAATTGAGGACCTCCGCCCCTAATCCCTTGGCCAGTGAGAGGCGGTGCGGGAAGTGATCGATCGCGATCACCCGGTGCGCACCCATCAGCAACGCCGACTGGATCGCGAACAGCCCGACCGGGCCGCATCCCCAGACCGCCACGATATCGCCGTCCTCGATATCGGCATTTTCGGCCGCCATCCATCCGGTTGGCAGGATGTCGGACAGGAACAGCACTTTATCGTCCTCGATCCCTTCGGGGATCACGATCGGCCCGACATCGCTGAACGGGACACGGACATATTCCGCCTGTCCGCCGGGATAGCCGCCGGTCATATGGCTGTATCCGAACAGAGCCGACCCGACCTGTCCCCACAATTCCTGCGCAATATCCTGATTGTCGGCAGGGTTGCCGTTCTCGCAACCCGAAAATTGCTGCTTCGAACAATGGTAGCAGCTGCCACAGGCGATGACGAAGGGCACGACGACGCGCTGCCCCTTCTTCAGCGTGGAATTCGGCCCCGTCTCGACGACTTCGCCCATGAATTCGTGGCCGAGTATATCGCCGGCCTTCATCGTCGGGATATAGCCGTCATACAGGTGCAGGTCAGACCCGCAGATCGCGGTCGACGTGATCTTAATGATCGCATCGCGGGGATTGATGATCTCGGGATCGGGAACGGTATCGACGCGGACGTCATGCTTGCCGTGCCAGGTAAGTGCGCGCATCGCCGGCTCCTTCTTTTAAGACTTGGGTTCGCGGTTGGGCGGCGTGGTCGTCGCGATCTCGCCGGTTTCCATCAGCTGCTTGAACCGGCGCAGATCACGGCGCGACTGGATCGCCGGTTCCTTCTGCGTCACCTTGGCAACCAGCTTGCCAAGGATGCCGGCGGGTGGAGAATAGGCGATCATTGCCGTCACCACCGTGCCGCGTCCGGGCGCCGCTTCATGGAACGATACCCAGCCGCTGTTCGGCACGTCGCTATTTTCGGCGCGCCAGCCGATACGTTCGCCATCGACATCTTCGGTAACGATGGCGTCCCATTCGTACTGCCCGTTGGGGCCGGCTACCGTCCAGTGCGATCGGTCGCGATCGTGCAACTCGATCGCCTGAACATTCTGCATGAACGTCGCCAGATTCCGGAAGTCGCGCCAATAGGCATAGAGTTCGCCGGCCGGTCGGTTGATGGTCACCGCAACGCCCGACACCGACGACTCGCCGTTCGGTGCGGCCGCGCCGCGTTCGGCCCCGTCCTTCGATGTGAAGGCAGGCGCATCGTCCCGTTCGATATCATCGGGGTGTTCGCTTCGGGCCATGGTCATGCTCTCCTGTCCGCCGAACCCAGCGGCCCGGCGAATTGATCCATGTTAAATATTTGTTCTAGCTGCGGTTTTTAACCACCGCATCCTCAACCACTGTCGCCCAGCCCTGTTCCGGGCCAACTGCCACTTTACCGGTCAACGGTACGGATTTGCAGACGGGGCGCGCGGCGCTATGCGATCGGCCATGCATGGTGCCCAGCTCACGCTTCACAATTCGCTGACTCGCAGCCTCCAGCGGTTCGAACCGCTCGACCCGGTAAAGGGCGTGCGCGTCTATTCGTGCGGGCCGACCGTCTACAACTATGCCCATATCGGCAATCTGCGCGCGTACGTCTTCACCGATACGCTCAGCCGGGTGTTGCGGTGGAAAGGCTATCCGCTCACCCATGTCATCAACATCACCGATGTCGGCCATCTGACCTCCGACGCTGATGCCGGTGACGACAAGATGGAGGCGGCGGCAAAGGCGCGCGCCCAGTCGATCTGGGACATCGCCGCGCACTATACTGCCGCGTTCAAGGGCAATCTGCGCGACCTCAACATCGACGACCCGACGCGCTGGTCGGTGGCGACCGATCACATCGCCGAGATGATCGCCTTTGCCGAACGCATCGCACCCGAGCATTGCTACGAACTCGACAGCGGCCTCTATTTCGACAGCAGCACCGTGCCCAACTATGGCGCGCTGGCCGGTGGACACGACGATGCCGGCGAAGGCCGCATCGATCCCGTCGCGGGCAAGCGCCATCCGCAGGACTTCGCCATCTGGCGCAAGACCCCGCCGGGCGAGACGCGGCAGATGGAATGGGACTCACCCTGGGGAAAGGGCGCGCCGGGCTGGCATCTCGAATGCTCGGTGATGAGCCTCAAATATCTGGGGGCGCCGTTCGACATCCACACCGGCGGCATCGACCATCGCGAGATCCACCACCCGAACGAAATCGCCCAGAACCAGGCCTATTGCGGGTGTGCCGACAGCGGTGCCGCCTTCTGGATGCACAACAATTTCCTCGTCGAACGCTCCGGCAAGATGTCGAAGTCGAAGGGCGTGTTCACCACGCTCCAGACGCTGATCGATGGTGGCGTCCATCCGCTCGCCTATCGGATGATGTGCCTGTCGGCGCAGTATAGGTCCGAACTCGAATTCTCCGCCGATAATCTGGTCGCGGCGCTGACCCGGTTGAAGCGGCTGGCGATGACCGTCGTCGCCCTGCGCACCCGCGCCTCGGGTACCGGCGATGCGACGAAAGCCGCGGCCTATCGCGAACGCCTCGATGCGGCCGTGTCCGACGACCTCAACACGCCGCGCGCACTGCCGGTGCTCGACGAACTGCTCGCCGACAAGAAGCTGACCCCCGCCGACCGGCTGGCGGCGCTCGCCGATTTCGACGCGGTGCTGGGCCTCGGTCTCGCCACCCTCGAACGCGCCGACCTGCGCGTCCGTCCCGCCGGTGCGACCATCGACGCCGACGCGATCGAAGCCCGCCTGTCTGACCGCCGCGAAGCCCGCGCCGCCAGGGATTTCGCGAAGAGCGACGCGATCCGCGACGAACTGACCGCCGCGGGCGTGGAGGTCATGGACGGCGACCCGCTCGGCTGGGACTGGCGGCCGACGCTGGGATAGCATCCGCTAACCCCTTGCTCCCGGCCCCGCTTCGCCTTCATACCCGGCCCGCGAATCATCGGGGGACGATATGCGGGGACAGGTGCTGGGCGTCGATCGGGACGGACGCGAGGGGCGGATCGCCGGCGACGACGGACAGCGTTACTGGTTCGAGCCCGACGACTGGAGCGACCGCGTCGGCCCGGCGGTGGGCGCGCAGGTCGATTTCGAGGTGTCGAACGGCCGCGCGCTGCGGATCTACCACGTCCCCGGCACCGTCGCGCCGGTCCCGGCGAATAACGATCGCCGCCGCCGCCCGCGCAAGGACAAGATCGCAGCGGTCCTGTTCGCCTTCTTCCTCGGCACGCTCGGCATCCACCGCTTCTACCTTGGCAAGACCGGGTCGGGCATCGTCATGCTGCTGCTGACCTGCACCGTCGTCGGCCTGCTCGTCACCGGTATCTGGGCGCTGATCGATGCGATCCGCTATCTCGTCATGGACCATGACGAGTTCCACAACCGCTACGGCTGATCGAAGCGGTCGATCGGCCTCACCAACCTTTCCTTCATTGCGCGACCGACCGGTTTCGCGCATGGGAATTGCCCGAACCGACTTGATGGATACCGCACATGGCCGCCAACTGGGCCCCCGATAGCTGGACCACCGCCGAAGCGCGCCAGCTTCCCAATTACCCCGATGCGCAGGCGCTCGACGCAGCGACGGCACAGCTCGCGAACTATCCGCCGCTGGTCTTTGCCGGCGAAGCCCGCAGCCTGACCGCCGAGCTCGCCGAAGTGGCCGAGGGCCGCGCGTTCCTGTTGCAGGGCGGCGATTGTGCGGAAAGCTTTGCGGAATTCCATCCCAACTATATCCGCGACACCTTCCGCGTCATCCTCCAGATGGCGGTCGTGCTGACCTTCGCGTCGAAGCTGCCGACCGTGAAGCTCGGCCGCATGGCCGGCCAGTTCGCCAAGCCGCGCTCGGCCGATACCGAGGTCGTCGACGGCGTCGAACTGCCCAGCTATCGCGGCGACAACATCAACGACATCGCCTTCACCCCCGAAGGCCGCATCCCCGATCCACAGCGGATGATCCGCGCCTATTCGCAGGCGGCGGCAACGCTCAACCTGCTGCGCGCCTTCGCGACGGGCGGCTATGCGAACCTACATCAGGTCCACCGCTGGACGCACGACTTCATGGGCCGGTCCCCATGGGCCAAGAAATATGCCGACGTCGCCGACCGCATCGGCGAGGCGCTCGACTTCATGGCCGCCTGCGGCATCGATGCCGACAGCGTGCCGCAGCTGAAGGCGACCAGCTTCTACACCAGTCACGAAGCACTGCTGCTCCCGTACGAACAGGCGCTTACCCGGCAGGATTCGCTGACCGGCGACTGGTACGACACCTCCGCCCATTTCCTGTGGATCGGCGACCGCACCCGCTTCGACGGGTCGGCGCATGTCGAATTCCTGCGCGGTATCGGCAATCCGATCGGCATCAAATGCGGCCCCACCCTTGAGCCCGATGCGCTGCTGCGGATGCTCGACACGCTCAACCCGAACCGGGTTGCCGGCCGCATGACGCTCATCACCCGCTATGGCCATGACAAGATCGAGGCGGGCCTGCCCAAGCTGATCCGCGCCGTTCAGCGCGAAGGGCATCCGGTGGTGTGGTCGTGCGATCCGATGCACGGCAACACGATCAAGGCGACGACGGGGTACAAGACGCGGCCGTTCGACCGGATCCTCGCCGAAGTGCGCGGCTTCTTCGCCGTACACCGGGCGGAGGGCAGCCATGCCGGCGGCATCCACGCCGAAATGACCGGGCAGAACGTTACCGAATGCACCGGCGGCGCGATTGCGGTCACCGAACAGAGCCTCGCCGATCGCTACCACACCCACTGCGATCCGCGCCTGAACGCCGGGCAGAGCCTCGAACTGGCGTTCCTGCTCGCCGAGATGCTGAACGAGGAACTGTCCGAACGCCGCCGCGTCGCGGCGTAACGGGGCTTTCAAGCGGGCTCCTGCCCGGTACTGCCCCGACCCGTCACCCCGGACTCGATCCGGGGTGACGAGGACGGATGCCTGAATCACGGAATATCGAGTGATCCTAGCACGCTCGCGAGGACGCTCTTACCTCTGTACCGCCTCCCGGCCCCGTCGAATTTCCCGAAGCACAACCACCCCCTAGCCTCTTGCGCCCACACGCAATACAGCACGTCGGCAACGGGCACGCGCGCCGCCACCATGGCGCGCACGTCACACGACTGGCCCGGGTCGTTCCGCGATTCCGTGCGGGACGGGGCCGAACGCGTTAAGGGAACCGGTAGATGACCGACGAGACACAGATGGTAGAGGCGCTGGACGCACGGACGCGCCGGCGTGAGGAACGCCGCGACTTCTTCCGCGCGTTCGGTGCCGCCGCGGCGATCGGCGGCGGCCTCGCGCTGACCTCGTGCGATAGCGGCAATTCCTCGCCGACGCCGACCCCCACCGGGACCGCCACCGCAACGCCCACGCCGACCCCTTCCCCCTCGGGAACCGCCGGTGCGTCCGACATCGACGTGCTGAACTTCGCGTTGAATCTCGAATATCTCGAAGCGCAATTCTATGCCTTCGCCGCCAACGGCACCGGCCTTGCCGCCAGCCTGCTGACCGGCCCGACCGGCACGACGCCGGGCGCAGTGACGGGTGGACGCAAGGCGACGCTGAACGACCCCGTCATCGCCAATTTCGCCCGCGAAATCGCACAGGACGAAATCGCCCACGTCGAATTCATCCGCAACGCGCTCGGCAACTCCGCCGTCGCCATGCCCGCACTCGACATCGGCGCGACCGCGACAAGCGCGTTTTCGAACGCCGCGCGGGCCGCCGGGCTGATCGGCGCCGGCGAGACCTTCGATCCGTACGCCAGCGACGATAATTTTCTACTGGCCGCCTATCTGTTCGAGGATGTCGGCGTCACCGCCTATCGCGGTGCGCTGCCGATCATCGCCAACACGCTGATCCGACAGGCCGCCGCCGGCATCCTCGCCGCGGAAGCCTATCATGCGTCGATGATCCGTTCGGCGCTCTATGTCCGCGGGCTGGCGGCACCGTCGCTGATCGATGCGACCGAATCGATCTCCAACGCGCGCGACAGCCTCGACGGCGGCATCGATATCGATCAGGGCATCCGCCCGATCGGCGACCAGTCGAACATCATGCCGTTCGACACCAACGGCCTGCCTTACGGCCGCACCACCGGACAGGTGCTCAACATCGCCTATCTGAACCGCAATGCCGTCGCGACGGGCGGGTTCTTCCCGGCCGGCGTCAACGGCAACATCAAGACCAGCGCGGCGAACTGAGCCTTTCGGGAGCGAGACCAATGACCAACGAATCGATCCTGATGGACCGCAATGCCGGCGACAGCCGCCGCGACTTCCTGCGCGCCGCCGGTGGCGTCTCCGCCGCCGTCGCCGGGGCCGGGCTGCTTGCCGCCTGCGGTGGCAACAACGGCAATCCTGCGCCGACGCCGACGCCCACCCCCACGCCGACCGCATCGGGCACGCCGACACCGGTGCCAAGCCCGGCGACGGATGCCGACATTCTCAATTTCACGCTGAACTTCGCGTATCTGCAGGGGCAATATTACAGCGTCGCCACGACCGGTGCCGGCCTCGACGCCAGCCTGCTCGGTGGCAGCGGCACCGCCGGTGCGGCGACCGGCGGGCGGCAGCGCGTGTTCGAAGATGCGACGATCGGTCGCTATGCCCGCGAACTCGCCGCCGACACCCGTGCCCATGTCGCCTTTCTGCGCGGCGTGATCGGTTCGACCGTGATCGCGCAGCCCGCGATCGACCTTGGCGTCACCGCGACCAGCGCCTTTTCCAACCTTGCCCGCACCGCCGCGCTCATCACCGCCGCGACGGCGACCTACGACGTGTATGAAAGCGATGATCGCTTCCTGCTCGGCGCGTTCGTGTTCGAGGATGTGGTCGTCACCGCCTATCGCGGGATCATCGGCTCGCTCGCTGGTGCCGCGTTCCTCGATGCCGCCGCCGGGATGCAGGGTGCCAAATCCTATCATGCCGGCCTGATCCGCTCGGCGCTTTATCGTCGCGGCATCGCCACGCCCGCATTGATCGATGCGACCGAAGCACTGTCGACCGCCCGCGACGGGTTCGACGGCGCGGCCGATATCGATCAGGGCGTGCGTCCTGCCAACAACGCGTCGAATATCGTGCCCACTGACGGCAGCGGCATCACCTATGCCCGCGCGCCGGCCCAGGTGCTGAACGTCGCATATCAGACGCGTAGCTCGGTCGCGCTCGGCGGGTTCTTCCCCGCTGGCGTCAACGGGCTGCTGAAGACCAGCGCCGCGATTTGACACGATTCCGGGGAACGCGACCGACCATGGCACCACCACCGTCCGCCGCCGAACCCGCCCCGGAACGTCGACCCAGCCTTCCCGGATCGTTCCGCACCGTGCCCGTTCCGGCCGGTGCGGGACAATTTTGGCGAAAGCTCGGCGCCTTTGCCGGCCCCGGCTATATGGTCGCGGTCGGCTATATGGACCCCGGCAACTGGGCGACCGACATCGCCGGCGGATCGGCGTTCGGCTATACGCTGTTGTCGGTCGTCCTGTTGTCGAACATCATGGCGATGGTGCTGCAATCGCTGTCGGCCAAGCTCGGCATCGTCACCGGCCTCGACCTTGCGCAGGCATGCCGCGAATATTATCCGGCACCGACCCGCTGGGTGCTGTGGGCCTTATGCGAACTGGCGATCATCGCCTGCGATCTGGCGGAGGTGATCGGCACCGCCATCGCCTTGCAACTCCTGTTCGGTATTCCCCTCGTATGGGGCGTGTGCATCACCGCGGTCGACGTGATGCTGATCCTGCTGCTCCAGCAATATGGCTTTCGCAAGCTGGAGGCGTTCATCGTCGCCCTGCTGATCGTGATCGCGGGCTGCTTCGCGGTCGAGCTGGCGCTTGCCCAACCCTCGCTCGCCGCCATCGCGGGCGGCCTGATCCCGCGTGCGGAGATCGTCACCAACCCGGCGATGCTGTACATAGCGATCGGCATACTCGGCGCGACGGTGATGCCGCACAACCTCTATCTGCACAGTTCGATCGTGCAGACGCGCAGCTTTGATCGATCGGTCGAGGGCCGGCGTGAAGCGGTGAAGCTCGCCACTATCGACAGCTCGATCGCGCTGATGCTGGCGTTGTTCATCAACGGATCGATCCTGATCCTCGCCGCCGCGACCTTCCACACCGCCGGGCGGACCGACGTGGCGGAAATTCAGGACGCGTATCAGTTGTTGACGCCGATGCTCGGTGCCGGTGCCGCCAGCATCCTGTTCGCCGTCGCCTTGCTGGCATCGGGGCAGAACTCGACGATCACCGGGACGCTCGCCGGACAGATCGTGATGGAAGGGTTTCTGAACATCCGGCTGCCGTCGTGGCTGCGGCGGATCGTCACCCGGCTGATCGCGATCGTGCCGGCGGTGGTCGTCGCCAGCCTGTATGGCGAGAGCGGGACCGCGCAATTGCTGATCGCCAGCCAGGTGGTGTTGAGCCTGCAACTCCCCTTCGCCGTCTACCCGCTGGTCCGCTTCACCGGCGATCGCGCCAAGATGGGCCAATTCGCCAATCGCCCGGTCCTTGCGATGGCGGCATGGACGATCTGTGCGGCGGTGATCGTGCTCAATTCGGTGCTGTTGTATCAGGTCGTGACCGGCTGACCGGCATCTAAACTAGACGGGCTCGACATTCGGTTCGCTGGACGCCGGATTAGTGTTCCATCCCCTTTCGTTACTCCCGCGCAGGCGGGAGTCCATATACGCCGGCGTCGCGAATCCAGCCAAACCCTCGGCGTCATGGCTTCCCGCCTGCGCGGGAATAACGAAATTCCGTGGTTGTCGCTGAATGTCGATCGCTCCTAAGCCTGATCGCCTGCGCCGCGCACGAACTTGCCCGACACCCGCGCGCGCACCAGACAGGTCGCGTCGCCGTCGACGCAGAGCAGCAACAGCGCATCGTCGCCGACCCGGTACCAATGTTCGTCGCCCTTCCCGGCATGAAGTCCGAGGTCGGTCAGCCCGGCCAGCCGATACGCGGCGGTGACGCAGGGCGCAGGCACCCGGGCGGTCGACTTCTCACCGGCATAGTCGCACCCGGCCGGCGTCGCGAATGCCGCCGCCACGACCGGCTGGCTCGGATAATGGTGGATGTCGAGCACCCCCTTCGCCGCCAGCCCGAATGCCAGCAACAGCAACAGCGCCGCCGCACCGACCTCGAACAGCACCAGACTACGCTTGCGCGTGACCTCGACCATCATCATCCTTCTCTCTGCCGCGAACGACGATAGGACAGACCGGTTAACAACGCGTTGGCCATAGGTGGCGGGCAAGCTTTCCTACTTTGCCGGGCCGTGCGACGATGCGACTGTTCTTTGAAAGCGCCGTTCCGGTCTCGGGTTCGCGGTACAGCCGGTGTAAACTTCGGAGGGATCCGAACTATTCTAACCAATTGCCATTGCGGTATTTAAACGCCAACTGCCCCACGCTCTAACATCGCCATCGTGTCAACTTCGCCACCTTCCGCCACTGGACAGCGATTATGGTTGCGCTATGAAACTGATATGGCGCTCCCTCCCTTGTTCGACACGCTCGCCCTCCCCGTGATCGGCTCGCCGCTCTTCATCATCTCCGGCCCCGATCTGGTCATCGAACAGTGCAAGGCGGGGATCGTCGGCTCGTTCCCGGCGCTGAACGCCCGCCCGCAGGCGCAGCTCGACGAATGGTTGCACCGCATTACCGAGGAACTGGCCGCGCATGACCGCGCCAATCCCGACCGTCCCGCCGCGCCGTTCGCGGTGAACCAGATCGTCCACCGTTCGAACGATCGGCTGGAGGCGGACCTTGCTACCTGTGCCAAATGGAAAGTTCCGATCGTCATCACCTCGCTCGGCGCGCGCGAGGATCTCAATACTGCCGTCCATGGCTGGGGCGGCATTACCCTGCACGACGTGATCGACGACCGCTTCGCGCACAAGGCGGTGGAAAAGGGTGCCGACGGGCTGATTCTCGTCTGCACCGGGGCCGGCGGCCATGCCGGTCGTCTCAACCCCTTCGCCTTCACGCAGGAGGTGCGGCAATGGTTCGACGGCCCGCTCGCGCTGTCGGGAGCGATCGCCAATGGCGGGGCGGTACTGGCGGCGCAGGCAGCGGGTGCCGACCTCGCCTATGTCGGATCCCCCTTCATCGCGACCGCCGAAGCCAGTGCCGTCCCGGCCTATAAGCAGGCGGTGGTCGACGGTCGCGCCGACGATATCGTCTACAGCAATCTGTTCACCGGCGTACACGGCAATTATCTGCGTGGCTCGATCGTCGCAGCCGGACTCGATCCCGACGCTCTTCCCGAAAGCGACCATTCGGCGATGAATTTCGGTTCGGCGGCCAAGGCATGGAAGGATATTTGGGGTGCCGGGCAAGGCATCGGCGCGGTCGACGCGGTCGTCCCCGCCGCCGATCTTGTCGCCCGGATGGCGGCCGAATATCAGGCCGCCCGTACCCGCCTGCTATAGCCGCGTCGCCAGCCGTTCGAACATCGCCCGCGCGGGACTGGCTGCCGGCGGTGCGCTCCGCGACCGCTCCATCCGTTCCGCCCGCCGATACAGATCAACGCTCGCCCGGATCAGCGTCTGCGTGCCCACCGGCATCGCCCCCAGCGTGTCGTCGTCGGTTGCCGGCCCGGCGGCCAGCGTGCGCAACGGATCGTCACCCATTTCCTGCGACATCTCGCCCGCGTCGATCGCCTTCTGCGTCAACAGCCATGCGATAACGTGCATCAACCGGGTCGTGATCTTCAGCGACTCGCAGGACAGCACCACACGCGCCATGGGATCGAGCGTCGCCCGCTCGGCCATCCCGACCTGATCGAAATAGGCGCGTGCCTCATCGGCGAGCACCATCGCTTCGACGTACATCGAATCGATCAATCGGCGATGCACCATCGCACCGTTTTCGGCTACGTCCATGGCGGCAGGATGCCACGCCGGCTCGACTCGCGAAAGAGGCGGCCGGATTGGCTGGCTGTGCCGTCCGTCCCCGAATATGACGATCAGGCGATGATATCGGGGATCAACTGGTCCTCGATCGCCGCCATTTCGTCGCGGAGGCGCAATTTGCGGCGTTTCAGCCGTGCCAGCTGCAACTGGTCGAGGTGAGTCGCGGTTGCCAGCGCCGCAATCGCGTCGTCCAGATCGCGGTGCTCGATCCGCAACAGTCCCAGCCGCTGCTCAAGGTCCGATTCGTCCATCGGCTCCCATAGTCACCCGCCGTCCGGGCGCTGGCAACGGTCCGTCAGCGATTTTCGCACGTCGTGTCGAAAATCCCATCGGACATGGCGACATTGGCCCGGTCCTGTGTTCTACTCATTCCCCCAACAGCCAAGCAGGAGGATGCAACGATGCAGTCTGCCCACCTCACCGCACTCGAAGCGAAACACGCGACGCTCGACCGACAGATTTCGGTAGAGACCCATCGCCCCGCGCCCGATCAGTCGCTCCTGTCGTCGCTAAAGAAACGCAAATTGCAGGTGAAGCAGGAGATATCGTCGCTGTGACGCACCGCGCGGGGTCGGTCATCGGCCCCGCGCTTCGCATCGACGCTATTCCTCGCGCGAAACCTTTTCCTGCCGTTCGTGACGGCTTTGCGCCTCTACCGTCATCGTCGCGATCGGACGCGCTTCCAGCCGGCCCAGCGCGATCGGCTCTCCGGTCACCTCGCAATACCCATATTCACCGTCGTCGATCCGACGCACCGCCGCCTCGATCTTGGAGATCAGCTTGCGCTGCCGGTCGCGGGTCCGCAGTTCGATCGACCAGTCGGTCTCGCTCGACGCACGATCGGTCAGATCCGCCTCTCGCAGCGATTCATTCTGAAGATGCGCCAGCGTATCCTGCGATTCGCGCAGGATCGCTTCCTTCCAAGCGAGCAGCTTGGCGCGAAAATAGGCCTGTTGCCGCGGATTCATGAACGGCTCGTCCGCGTGCGGACGATACCCGTCATCATTTGCCGGCGGCGGTATGTCGAGAGGTCGTGTCGTATCGCTCAAAACCGTGGCCATCCCAATCTCCACCCCGGAGCTTCCCCTGACGAAGTCCGCGGGGTGCCGCCTCTCGTTTGTCCGCGCGCCTATATCGGGCGGAAGGCAGCACCACAAGCGTCCAGGACCAGCCGTCGAAAGCGCGGCGGTTCAAAAGGGTTAACCGGATCGGTTCGCTTGTGAACCCACGTCCCTTTACGGTACGTTAACCGCCGTCGCCGGCTGGCGTGTCGCGCCGTTCCCAAATAAGGCGGCAAAACGAACCCGGCATGGGTTGAGTTTTACGCTTTGTTTTGTCTTGGTGGAGCAGATTGACCCCCGAGTATCGTGGCGACGCGATGACCGGTGGTTCTTACAGGAAGAATGGTGCGGCATGTCGGTGAAGATGGCCCTGGCGAAACTGTGCGCATGTGCCTGCGGTGGTGCCGTCCTTGGCGGCGGTGCCGTGCATGTCGCCGAATATGCCCAGAACCGTGAGATCACGAAGCGGGCGATCACCAAACGCGCCATCACCAAACGGGCAGCGCCCCGTCCGGCACCGCGCCGTGTCGTCACCCGCGTCGTCACGCGGACCAAGACGGTGTGCCCGCCGACCGTGGTAACCGTCGCCAGTCAGGGGGCACCGGTCCCGCTACCCCCGGCCTTCACCGGTACGGACATGTCGCCGATGCTGGGCGGCGGCGGCTTTGGCGGCGGACCGGTGTTGGTCGGTGGCACCGGCGGCGGCGGGATCGGTGGCGGTTTCTTTGCTGGCGGCTTCTTCGGCGGCGGCGGCGGTTCCGGCGGCGGGTCGAGCGGGATCATCGTCTCCTCGACATCGAGCACGAGCGGCGGTTCGACCTCTACCTCGTCGGGTGGCTCGGGCGGCTCTTCTTCCTCGACGTCGTCGGGCGGGTCGTCGACCAGCACCGGTGGCGTTTCGAGCACCAGCAGCACGTCGTCCGCCTCCGGCGGCAGCAGCGGCAATGTTTCCTCCTCATCCAGTGGAAACGTGTCGTCTTCGTCGAGCGGCAATGTATCGTCGTCGGCCTCGTCCAGCGGCGACGTCTCGTCCTCAACCTCGTCTTCGTCGAGCGGTAACGTTTCGACCAGCACGTCCTCGGCATCGTCGGGTTCGACCAGCACGTCGACCTCGTCCTCGTCGAACGGCTCGTCGAGCAAGGGGTGGAGTTCGAACGGCGGGTGGAGCTCGAACGGCAGTTCGAATGGCAAGCCGCCGCCCGGAAATCCCGACGGGCCGACGCCGGTCCCCGCCCCGCCGATGCTGCTGTTGTTCGGTGGAGCGGCTGCGGCGCTGGTCCTGCGCAAGCGGTTGGCGCGCAAGACCGCCGTCGCCGACTAACGGACCGCGCGCGACAACGCGCGGTCCGCGGATCAATCATGCAGCCGAAATCAGCTTTTCGATCTGGTCGACCGGATGGCCGGTCAGGTCCTTGTCGAGTTCACCGGTCAGGCGCTCGCTGACCGTCTTGTGATAATGCTTGCGCATTTCGCCCAGCGTCTTGGGCGGGGCGACGACGATCAGCGCCTCGAACTCGTTGGCCAGCGCGCGCTTGCGCAGCAGTTCGGCCGCTTCGGCGGCGAAGCGATCCTCCGCCTGCTGATGATAGTCGGTCTCGCCCATGCTGCCGCCGCCCTGCGCGAAATTGCCGCCACGGAGCGACTGCGCCTGTCCGGCGGCGTCGGTCTTCTGATGGCGATCGGCGGGGTTCGCCTGCATCGCCTGATCCTCGACGACAAGGTTCGGCGTATTCGCATCGCCCTCGTTGCGGAAAAACAGCATTTTGCGGCCATCCGCGACCAACACACAGGCGTCATGGGGAATCCGCATTCCATCTCTCCTCTGATTGCAACGACCTCCCAACGCACCGGCGGCGGCGGCGGTTGCGGCTTGCATGGCCGACCGGCGCTCGCCATAGCCCGGCCATGCACGATATCCGCCTGATCCGCGACGATCCCGCCGCCTTCGATGCCGCCCTTGCCCGCCGCGGGATGGAGCCCCTGTCGGCCGCGATCGTTGATCTCGACGAACGCCGTCGCGCCCTGCTGACCGAAGTGCAGGTCGCGCAGGCGCGCCGCAACGAAGCGTCGAAGGCGATCGGCGCGGCCAAGGCAAGCCGCGACGAAGCGACCGCCACCGCGCTGATGGCCGAAGTCGCAACGCTCAAGGAGCGGATGCCCGCGATCGAGGCGGAGGAGGCGATGCTCGGCGAGGAACTGACCGCCCGCCTTGCCGCGATCCCAAATCTGCCGCTCGCCGACGTTCCGCAAGGGACGGGCGAGGACGAGAATGTCGTCGAAAAGACGGTCGGCGATCCCACCGCCTTCGCCTTCCCCCCCGCCGAGCATGACGCGATCGGGCCGGCGATCGGTCTCGATTTCGAAACCGGGGCCAAGCTGTCGGGCGCACGCTTCACGCTGGTCCGCGGTGCAGCTGCCAAACTGCATCGTGCGCTCGGCCAGTTCATGCTCGATACGCTGACCGGCATCCATGGCTTTGAAGAGGTCGTGCCGCCGGTGCTGGTGCGTGGCGAGGCGCTGTACGGCACCGGTCAGTTGCCGAAATTCGCCGAGGATCTGTTCCGCACGACCGGCGATCACTGGCTGATCCCGACCGCCGAAGTGTCGCTGACCAACATCGTCGCCGGGCAGATTCTCGCCGAGCGCGAACTGCCGCTGCGCTTTACCGCGCTTACCATGTGCTTCCGTTCGGAAGCGGGTGCCGCCGGGCGCGACACACGCGGCTTCATCCGCCAGCATCAGTTCGAGAAGGCGGAAATGGTGTCGATCACCACCCCCGATCAGTCGGACGCCGAACATGAGCGGATGACGCAGGCGGCGGAGGACATCCTCAACCGCCTCGTCCTGCCGTTCCGTCGCATGAAACTGTGTACCGGCGACATGGGCTTTTCGGCGGCGCGAACCTATGATCTCGAAGTATGGCTGCCGGGCCAGAACCGGTATCGCGAGATTTCGAGCTGTTCGACCTGTACCGATTTTCAGGCACGCCGCATGAACGCGCGCTATCGCCCGGAGGGGGAGAAGGCGACGCGCTTCGTCCATAGCCTCAACGGGTCCGGCCTTGCGGTCGGGCGGACGCTGGTGGCAGTGCTGGAGAATTATCAGCAGGCCGACGGCTCGGTCGTCGTGCCCGACGTGCTGCGCCGGTATGTCGGGCAGGACGTCCTGACCCCGGCGGGTTAAGCAACGAACGGGGGCGGTGATGCGGTTCGCGACACGGGGTGCGATAGCGGCGGCGCTGATGATCGGCGCGAGTGGCTGTATCCCGTCCAATCCGGGCCGCATCGTGTCACAGCCGACGGTCGAACCGGCACCGACCGCCGCCCCCGGCACTCCGCCCGCCACCGAGTCCCAAGGCGACGGCGTCACCGCCCTGCCGTCGCCGCCGCCCGCATGGGAAGCGAGGCGGGTCGTGCCCGACGCGCGGAGCGTCGCGCCCAGCAGCTATGTCGTCCGCCCCGGCGATACGCTGCGCGGCATCGCCAACCTGACCGGTGCCGGGACCGAGGCGATCGCGCGCGCCAACAATCTGCCGCCGCCGTTCATAATCCGCGCCGGCCAGCGCCTGACCATCCCCGGCGGCCGCTACCATATGGTCGGCAAGGGCGAGAGCGGCATCGCCATTGCCCGCGCGTACGGCGTCGACTGGTCGCGCATCGCCACGGCCAATGCGCTTACCGAACCGTTCATCCTGCGAGCCGGGCAGCGCATTCTGATCCCGGTCGATGCCGTGCCGCGGTCGGCCGCCGAACGCGCCGCCGCGTTCCAGCTCGACATCGACGACATCCTGACCGGCGGCGAACCGGCGATCGAACCAGACGCACGCCCTGCCCCCGCCGTCACCTCGCCCCGTCGGGTCCTGCCGTCGACCGCTGCCGTCGCCCCGCCCAGCGCCGATCCGGGCACGCTGATCTGGCCGGTCGATGGCCGGGTATTCAAACGATTCGGCGCGGGCGACAGCGGGGAGCGCAACAACGGCATAAAGATTGCGGTCCCGATCGACACGCCGATCGCCGCTGCCGCCGCCGGGACCGTCGCCTATGTCGGCACCGGCGTGCCGGGGCTTGGCGGGGTGGTCATCATCCGCCATGGCAGCGGCCTCACCACCGTGTACGGCCATGCCAGCCAGTTGCTGGTGCAGCGCGGGCAGGCGGTGAAGAAGGGGCAGAAGATCGCATTGTCGGGCGACACCGGCTATGCCGAACGCCCGGCGGTCCATTTCGAGGTGCGGTCGGGCCGTACCCCGGTTGATCCGCTGTCACGACTGCCCCGCCGGTGAAACCACCATCCCGTCGCGCCGTCCTGCGGCAATCGTCGCCGCTGCCGGTCTGGGCATCGATCCTGTGGCGGGTGGTCGCGGTCCTGACGCTGGTCGGCATCGCGGTCGCGGTGCACTGGTTCGATCGCGAGGGTCTGCGCGACAATTATGACGGACAGGTCAGCTTCGCCGACGTGATCTACTTCACGATGATCTCGATCACGACCACCGGCTATGGCGATATCGCGCCGGTCAGCGAACGCGCGCGGCTGTTCGACGCGTTGATCGTTACGCCGATCCGGGTCTTCGTCGTACTGCTGTTCATCGGCACGACCTATCAATTCGTCCTTCGCCGCAATTGGGAGCGTTGGCGCATGGCGCTGTTGCAAGACAAACTGACCGGTCACATCGTCGTCGCCGGCTTCGGCAAGACCGGTTCCGAGGCGGTCGACGAACTAGTCGCGCGGGGCGAGGACCCGCGCCGGATCGTTGTGATAGATCCCGTTCAGGCGCATCTCGACGCCGCGCAAAAACTCGGCTGCATCGTGCTGCTGGCCGATGCCACCCGCGACGCGACGCTGAACGACGTGTGCATCGCCCGCGCACGGGCGCTGATCGTCGCCACCGGTCGCGACGACACGTCGGTGCTGGTGACGCTGACCGCCCGCCATCTTGCTCCCGATCTGACGATCAGCGTCATCGTGAAGGCGGAGGACAACGAGTTTCCCGCCCGTGCCGCCGGGGCGACGACAGTCATCAATCCGGTCAGCTTCGCCGGCCTGCTGCTCGCCGGATCGTGTCGCGGGCCGCATATGGCCGATTATATGCTCGATCTGGCGTCGATCGACGGCGCGGTCGCGCTGTCCGAACGCCCGGTCGCCGCGCACGAGGTGGGCCAGCCGCTCTCGGCGATCACTACCGGCCTCGGCCTGCGCGTCTATCGGCAGGGTGACAAGATCCGGTTCGACAGCCCGGAAGCCCGCAACCTGCAACCCGGCGACATGATCGTCGAAGTGGTTACCCGATAACGCCGGACGCCGCGCGGTTCCGCAGCTTCACGACCTTCGCTCGACGCGGCAAACCGGACCGCACCACCGCCCCTATCATTTTTTGCCGAAATCGCTATGTGACCGGGCAATCATGGCAACTCGTCTTCCTTCGCCTCCCCGTGTCGGGATGGTTTCCCTCGGCTGTCCCAAGAACCTTGTCGACAGCGAACGCATCCTAACCAAATTGCGCAGCGACGGGTATCAGATGTCGCCCGACTATGCAGGGGCCGATGTCGTGCTGGTCAACACCTGCGGTTTCCTCGACTCCGCCAAGGAAGAGTCGCTCGAAGCGATCGGCGAGGCGATCGCCGAAAACGGCCGCGTCATCGTCACCGGTTGCATGGGGCAGGAGGCGGACACGATCCGTGCCCGCTTTCCGCAGGTGCTGGCCGTCACCGGCGCGCATCAATATGAACAGGTGGTCGAGGCGGTGCACGAAGCCGCGCCGCCGATCCCCTCGCCGTTCGTCGATCTCGTTCCTGAAAGCGGCCTCAAACTGACGCCGCGCCATTACAGCTATCTGAAGATTTCGGAGGGCTGCAACCACCGCTGCTCGTTCTGCATCATCCCGTCGATCCGCGGCGATCTGGTCAGCCGGCGGCCCGATGCGATCCTGCGCGAGGCGGAAAAGCTGGTCGCGGCGGGGACGAAGGAACTGCTGGTCATCAGCCAGGATACCTCGGCCTATGGCATCGACATCCGCCGCGAACCGCGCGCATGGAAGGGGCGCGAGGTCGTGCCGCACATGACCGATCTGGCGCGCGAGCTGGGGCAGATCGCGCCGTGGGTGCGGCTGCACTATGTCTATCCCTATCCGCATGTCGACAGCGTCATTCCGCTGATGGCCGAGGGGCTGGTGCTGCCGTACCTCGACATTCCGTTCCAGCACGCGTCGCCCAATGTTCTAAAGGCGATGAAGCGTCCGGCGAACGATGCCAAGGTGCTCGAACGCCTGCGCGGCTGGCGCGAGGTGTGCCCCGACATCGCGATCCGTTCGTCGTTCGTCGTCGGTTTCCCGGGCGAGACCGAAGCCGATTTCCAGTATCTGCTCGACTGGCTGGACGAGGCGCAGCTCGACCGGGTCGGCGCGTTCCGCTTCGAACCCGTCGAGGGTGCCGCCGCCAACGCGCTGCCCGATCCGGTGCCGGAGGCGGTGAAGGAAGAACGCTACGCGCGGATCATGGAAAAGACCGCTGCGATCTCCGCCGCCAAGCTGGCCGCAAAGATCGGGCGCACGATCGACGTCATCATCGATGAGGTCGGCGAGGAAGGCGGCGCGACCGGCCGCAGCACTGCCGACGCGCCGGGTATCGACGGCGAGGTATTCCTGCGCGACGCCGGCCATCTGGCACAGGGCGATATCGTCAAGGCCGAGGTCGAGGACGCCGACGAACACGACCTGTACGGCGTGCCGGTGGCCTGAAATCCTCTACGGCACGGGGAGGATTGCACAGGACGCCCCCCGCCCCCTACATCCGAGCGATGACTCCGATGATCATCGCCGACCGCGGGCAGGACGCCCGTACCATCCACCTGATCCCCGTAGCCGCGTTCGATGCGTGGCTTGATCAGCAACCCCCGCGCATCCGCGCCGCCGCGACGGCGCAGCGGCTGGTCGCCAAGGCCGGCAAGACCGCGACGCTGCCGGGCGAACGACCCGAAGAATGGTCGGTCGCAACCGTCGTCGCCGACCCGGCGAACCTGTCGGCATGGGATCTGGCGCACCTGCCCGCGCAGCTTCCCGCCGGCAGCTATCGCCTCGCGAGCGGCACCCCCGGCGCGGCGAAGCTCGGCTGGGCGACCGCGCAATATCGCTTCACCCGCTATCGCAAGGGCGATGACGACGCCCCCCGCATCCTGCTTTCCACCGAACCGGCCCGGATCGACGAAGCATTGCGACAGGCCGCCGCCACCGCGCGGGTCCGCGATCTGGTCAACACCGCCGCTGCCGACCTCGGCCCTGCCGAACTCGCCATTGCCGTCCGCACCATCGGCGACGCGCACGGCGCGACCGTCACCGTCACTTCCGGTCGCGATCTGGAGACCGGCTATCCGATGATCCATGCGGTCGGAAAAGCCGCCGCCAAAGGCCGCGAACCGCGGTTGATCGAACTGGGCTGGGGCAATCCGGCGCATCCGCGCGTCGCGCTGGTGGGCAAGGGCGTGTGCTTTGACAGTGGCGGGCTCGATATCAAGCCGTCCTCGGGCATGCGCCTGATGAAGAAAGATATGGGCGGCGCGGCCCATGCGCTGGCCCTCGCCGGGCTGGTGATGGAGACGCATCTGCCGGTCCGGCTCCATCTGCTGATCCCGGCGGTCGAGAACAGCGTATCGGCCGACAGCTTCCGTCCCGGCGACGTGCTGACCACGCGCAAGGGGCTGACGGTCGAGAACACCAATACCGATGCCGAAGGGCGGCTCGTCTTGGGCGATGCGCTGACCCGGGCGTGCGAGGATCACCCCGAGCTGCTGATCGACTTCGCGACCCTGACCGGTGCCGCGCGCGTGGCGCTTGGCCCCGACCTGCCGGCGACCTTCGCCAATGACGACACGCTCGCCGCCGACCTGCTCGCGGCGGGCACGGCGGAAGAGGACCCGTTGTGGCGGATGCCGCTATGGGACGGGTATGACGACCTGCTGAAATCCGACATCGCCGATATGGTCAACGCCCCCGATGGCGGCATGGCGGGCGCGGTCACCGCCGCGCTGTTCCTGCGGCGGTTCGTGGCGCCGGGGATCGCATGGGCACATCTCGACACCTTCGCATGGCGCGCGGCGGCAAAACCGGGCCGGGCGAAGGGCGGCGAGGCCTATGGCCTGCGCGCGACATGGCGGCTCTTGAAGGATCGCTACGCCAACCCCTAACTCCTCCCCGGCACGGGGAGGAATCACGCCGCCTCCGCCGCCTCGGTCGTCCACCCCAGATGCGGCAACGCGATCGACCGCTTGCCCGCCAGATCGATGCGGCACACCAGCAGATCGCGCCCCTCGATATAGGCGAGCAGCCGCTTTACCCGCCCCAGCGAACTCGTCCCATAGGTCCGCGCGATCGCCGCATCGCTCGGGCAGGGCCGCCCTTCCCGCGCCGCCCGCGCGATGAGCATGAACGCGCCGAGCATGTCGTCGGGCAACACATCCGCGATCGCCAGCGCCTGTGCCCATTCCTCGTCCGGCGCTTCGAAAATGCCGGCCCGCGCGCACGCCAGCCGCCGCGTGAAGGCCGGCAGGTCGAGCGGCGGGCGCGGCAGGCCGACCATGCGGCAGCGCACGTCGAAGTCCTGATACAGCACCGCCGCCGCGCGTGGCTGATCGCCCTCGTCCTCGATCAGCGCCCGCAGCACCTCCGCGACGATCGTATCGGTTTCGTCCGCCGACCGTTCGGGCAGGTCGGGCGCGTTGTTCGGTCGCACCGGCGCGGCAATCGCCGCCTCCACCGCTTCGGGCGGCGCAACGTGCCGGATCGGCGGCCCAAGCGGTAGCATCGCCTCGACCGGGGCGAGCAACAAACCCTTGATATCGGCCACCGGTGCGCTCGGCAGCGGCGTCAGCTTGGGACTGCCGCTGCGCGCCGACGTCTGCACCGGACCGATCTTGATCGACAACGGCCGCCGCGACACCGCTGGTCCCAGCGCGAGGAAATGCCCGCGCTGCAAATCGCGGATCGCCTCGGCCTGCCGCCGCTCCATGCCGAGCAGATCGGCCGCCCGCGCCATGTCGATGTCGAGGAAGGTGCGCCCCATCAGAAAGTTCGACGCCTCGGCCGCGACGTTCTTGGCCAGCTTCGCCAGACGCTGGGTCGCGATCACGCCGGCAAGGCCGCGCTTGCGCCCGCGGCACATCAGGTTAGTCATCGCCGACAGCGACGCACGCCGCACTTCCTCGACGACCTCGCCCCCGCCCGCCGGCGCAAACAACTGCGCTTCATCCACGACCACCAGCGCCGGATACCAATGCTCCCGCGGCGCATCGAACAGCGCGTTCAGGAACGCTGCGGCGCACCTCATCTGCCCCTCCGCCTCCAGCCCTTCGAGGCTGAGCACCACCGAGGCGCGATGCTCGCGCGCGCGCGTCGCGAACCTCGCGACCTCGCGCTCGCTATGGTCGGCCGCCTCGATCACGACATGGCCATAGGCGCCTGCCAGCGTGACGAAATCCCCTTCGGGATCGATCACCACCTGCTGGACATGGCCCGCGCTGCGTTCGAGCAGGCGGCGGAGGAGATGCGACTTTCCCGACCCCGAATTGCCCTGCACCAGCAATC
Source organism: Sphingomonas sp. Leaf62 (assembly GCF_001421915.1). Taxonomy (NCBI): domain Bacteria; kingdom Pseudomonadati; phylum Pseudomonadota; class Alphaproteobacteria; order Sphingomonadales; family Sphingomonadaceae; genus Sphingomonas; species Sphingomonas sp. Leaf62. Next base: position 43,117 of record NZ_LMLN01000007.1, read on the forward strand.
GGGTCGCCAACAATTCTTCGAGATCAAGGGGAACGGTCTTGCCCGCCGGGTCCGTCCCCATATCGACGTTCACGGTCATCGCGGGTCTTTAGGCGGTGGTGCCGCGTCGGGGCAAGCGCTTGCGTCGACGCCCGTCGCACGCCATGCCGATCGCACCGTTCGGGGAGCAACCATGCGACTGCACAGGGGCTATGCCGCGCTGACCATCGCGTTGCTGGCGATCGAGCTTGCCATCGCGCTGTTCCTGCACGATCCGATCGTCCGGCCCTATGTCGGCGACGCGCTGGCGGTGGTGCTGGTCTATGCCGGCTTGCGCGCCGTCACCAGCGCGGGCGTCCTGCCGGCGACGCTGATCGCATTCGCCATCGCCGTCGTGATCGAGTTCGGCCAGTATTTCCGTGTGCTTGCCGCCATCGGCCTCGATCACGACCGCTTCGCCCGGATGATCCTCGGCAGCGGTTTCGATCCGAAAGACTTCATCGCCTATGCCAGCGGCGCGGTCGCAGTGCTGCTGGTCGAACGTTAGCGCCGCGCGTCGCGGGCCGCAGCGGGCATCCGCACCGTCAGCCCGTCGAGCGACTCGTCGAGCACGATCTGACAGGCCAGCCGGCTGGTCGCGACCGCGCCTTCGGCAAAATCGAGCATGTCCTCCTCGTCCTCGCCCGGCGGCGGCAGGCGCGGCGCGTCGGCGGGATCGACGATGACGTGGCAGGTCGAACACGCCATCTGCCCGCCGCACGTCCCTTCGAGCGGCAGGTCATAGGCCTGCGCCAGATCGAGCAGCCGGTCGCCGGCCGCCCCGCGCGCTTCCTCGACGGTGCCATCGGCGCGGACGAAGCGGACGATCATCATTGCCCCCGCGCCGCGCGATCGATCGCCTGCAATGCCGCCACCAGTTCCTCCTGCCTCGTGTAGCGCCCGAACCCGATCCGGATCGCATTCTTCGCCTGCGCATCGCTCAATCCGATCGCGCGCAGCACATGGCTGGTCCGCCCCGATCCGCTGGCGCAGGCCGATCCGGCCGAAAAGGCGATGTCACGACATTCGCTCATCAGCCGCGCCACATCCAGCCCGTCCATCCGCACGTTGAGATTGCCATGCCAGCGCGCCCCGGCATCCCCGTTCAGCACCCAGTCGGGTGCCGACAACACCGCCCGCGCCGCATCCCACAAGGTCTCGACATGCGACGGATCGTCCTGCGTCAGCAACGCCGCTGACACGCCGAACCCGGCGCACAAGGCGGGACTGAGCGTGCCCGATCGCAACCCTCCTTCCTGCCCGCCGCCGTACAGGAGGGTGGCCGGTTCGGTTCCGGCGTGAACCCACAGCGCGCCGATCCCCTTCGGCCCATAGATTTTGTGCGCCGACACCGCGATCAGGTCGCAAACCGAAACGGGCAGCGCGACTCGCCCCCAGCCCTGCACCGCATCGCAGACCATCACCGCCCCGACCGACCGGGCCAGTTCGCCGAGCCATGCGATCGGCTGCACCACGCCGATCTCGTTATTGACCAGCATCGCCGCGACCAGCGCGGTCCGTTCATCGATCGCCGCCACCGCCGCATCGCGATCGACCAGCCCGTCCGCACCGACCGGCAGCACCACGACCTCCGCCCCCCGCGCCGCCAGCGCCTGCACCGTATCGAGCACGCAGCTATGCTCGGTCGCGATCGTCACCACCTTCGGCCGGGCAGCGCCGGACCGTTCGAACGTCCCTGCAATCGCCCAGTTCGCCGCCTCGGTCGCGCCGCTGGTAAAGAACAGCCGCCCCTCCGCACCCGGGGCCAGCGCGGCCAGTACCTGATCGCGCGCGACCTCTACCGTCGCCTTTGCCCGCCGCCCCTCGCGATGCGGCGAGTGCGGGTTGGCGTGGTGGTCGCGCAGCCACGGCACCATCGCCTCGAACGCCTCCGGCGCGAGCGGCGTCGTCGCCTGATAATCCAGATAGGTCATGCCATCGCCCTCCATGCCTCGGCGAATCGCTCGACGTCGTCGGCGGTCGTCGTCCAGCCGAAACTGACGCGGATCACTTCGCTCGCCGCCTTGGCGTCGATGCCCATGGCCGTCAGGACGTGACTGGTCTTGAGCGTCCCCGACGAACACGCGCTCCCGGCCGACACCGCAAACCCTGCCGAATCCAGCCGCATCAGCTGCGCCGCCGCCGACCGCCCCGGCAGTCGATAGGCGGCGATGGTCGGGATCCGGGGTGACGCATCGGCGATCACGTCGCCGCCATGCGCCCGCACGATGCGGTCCAGTTCCGCGCGGAGCATCGTCACCCGGTCGAACCAGTCGCGCGAAGCCTCCAGCGCGGCGGCAAAGCCCAGCGCGGCGGGCAGGTTTTCCGTGCCCCCGCGATAGCCCTGCTCCTGCCCGCCGGTCGGGCGCAGCAACGCCAGGTCCCGGACGAGCAGCGCGCCGATCCCCGGCGGTCCGCCGAGCTTGTGCGCCGACACGACGATCAGGTCGGCGGGCGGCAGCGGCAGCTTGCCGGCGCTTTGCGAACAGTCCGCAACCAGTGTGATCGGCCGCCCGATCCAAGCCTCCCGCCGGAGCGCATCGATCCGGTCGAGCGGCTGCAACACACCCGTCTCGCTGTTGGCGGACTGAATCGCGAACCGTTCGGTCGCTTCGCGGGGATCGAAGGCGGCGAGCAACGACGAACGATCGTCGAGATCGACCAGCCCATCCTCGCCCACAGGCAGCCGGATGTCGCTTTCCGCCGCACGCAGGACCGCGTCATGCTCGACCGCGCTAACGACCGTTTCGTACCGGCCTGCAGCGCGCAGCGCGATCGCCAGCGCCTCGCTCGCCCCGCCGGTCAGGATGACCTCGCCATCCCAGCCCAGCGCCGCCGCGATGCGCGCGCGCGCATCCTCCAGCGCCCGCCGGGCGGCGCGCCCCTCGGCATGCGGGCTCGACGGATTGGCCCAGCGCGCCATGCCGTCGATGACGGCGGCTGCCGCTTCGGGCCGGATCGGGGTGGTCGCGGCGTGGTCGAGATAGGTTCGGGTCGTCAAAACACTTCCGTTCCGATTGCACAGGCCTATATAGCCGCGATCCATCTTCGCGCCATCGCCGCGCCCGAAACGTAACAGGACGTCCCATGCCCGAAGTCATCTTCCCCGGTCCCGAAGGTCGACTGGAGGGCCGTTTCGCTCCCGCTCCCCGCCCCCGCGCGCCGGTCGCGATGATCCTGCACCCTCACCCGTCGTCGGGCGGCACGATGAACAACCGCATCGTGCAGGAACTCTACAAGACGTTCCAGCGCCGCGGCTTCGCGACGCTGCGCTTCAACTTCCGTGGCGTCGGCAAGAGTCAGGGCACGTTCGACAACGGCGTCGGCGAACTGTCGGACGCCGCCTCGGCGCTCGACTGGGTGCAGAGCTTCCATCCCGAAGCGCAGACGACGTGGATCGCGGGGGTCAGCTTCGGCGCGTGGATCGGCATGCAGCTGCTGATGCGCCGCCCGGAAATCCGCGGCTTCATCTCCATCGCGCCCCCAGCGAACATGTACGACTTCACCTTCCTTGCGCCATGCCCCTCCTCCGGCATCATCATCCAGGGCGACGCCGACGAAGTCGTGACGCCGGTGGCAACGCAGAAGCTGGTCGACAAGCTGCGTACCCAGCGCCACATCACCATCCATCACGATGTGATCCCCGGCGCCAACCACTTCTTCCAGAACGAAATGCCGCAACTGATGGGCAGCGTGGACAAGTATCTGGACATGCGGCTCGACCCGAACTCGCCAATCAAGTGAGGCGCGGCGTAGCGGATCGGCAACGCCAGTCCGCGCCCGGCGGAGCGCCCGGCCGGCGGTGCCAAGCAGCACCGACCGACGACGCGGCTTCGCCGCGGCGAGCGTTTGATGCTTGCCATATTCGATAGTGACCATAGGATGCCGATACCATTCCGGTACAGGACGTCCTGCCCATGCTGACCATCTTGCTGCTCGCGGCGGCCACCCAAACCGTGGCCGCCCCGACGCCGCCGAAACCCGAAAAGAAGATCTGCCGCCGCGAAGTGACGACCGGCTCGATCATGGCCCGTCCAGTCTGCCACACCAAGACCGAATGGACGCAGATCGACGCGCAGAATGCCGCCAATGCCGGACAGGCGCTCGACCAGCGGAGCTATCGCATGTCGCCGCAACGCGACTGACCGTTACATCGTCCAGATCGCGATGTTCCCGACCATCACCAATGCGCAGACCAGCATCAGGCTGCCGTTGCGCCGTTCGCCGCGTGCGATCATCCGGATGCCGAACACGATCAGCAGGATCGCAACCAGCATCAGCACCGCGAGCAGCGTTCCCGCCGGACCCTGCGTCACGCCGCCACGACCGCGCCATAGGCGACGGGATCAACATTCCCGCCCGACACCAGCACCAGCGTACCGGGCTTCACCGTCACCCGTTTCGACAGGATCGCCGCCAGCGCCACTGCGCCGCCCGGTTCGACGACCGCCCGCAAGTGGAGCGCGGCCCAGCGTTGCGCATGAGCAATCTCTCCCTCGCTGACCGCCACCCCGGTAGCACCACGGCGTGAGAGCACGTCGAAGGTCCGCTCGGCCACCCGCAGCGTCTGGAGCGCGTCACAGGCGGTCGGCGGCGGCGCATCGCTGACGGGTTCGATCCATCCCGCTTCTAGGCTGCGGCGCATATCGTCCCAGCCCTCCGGCTCCACGGTCACGATCTCGGCATCGGGCAGCGCCAGCGCGATCCCGGCCGCCAATCCGCCACCCCCGCACGGCACGACGACCTGCGACGGCACCGGAAGACCTGCCGCCACCATCTGCTCCGCCGCCTCGATCCCGGCGGACCCCTGCCCCTCGATCACCCACGCATCGTCGAAGCTCGGCACCAGTGTCGCGCCGCGCGCATGCGCCAGATGCGCGGCGATCTTCTCGCGGCTTTCGGTCGCCCGGTCGGAGCGGACGACCTCCGCGCCCAGCGCCATCGTTGCCCGCAGCTTCGTCTCGGGGGCGTCGGCAGGCATCACGATCGTGGCGGCGATTCCCAGCCTCCTGGCGGCCCACGCGATACCCTGCGCATGATTGCCCGACGAAAAAGCGACGACGCCGCGCGCCCTCGATTCGTCGCTGAGAGCGGTCAAACGGTGCCATGCGCCGCGCAGCTTGAACGCCCCGATCGGCTGCAGCGATTCCATCTTGAGTGCTACCTGCAACCCATTGATTTCTCTTAACATCAGCGGCGACGGCGGCAGAATGTCCGCCATCTTGGCCGCGGCATCGCGGACCCCTGCTCGCGTCGGCTGTCGCAAAATAGTCATAAAATGCCCGTTCCGTCGCAGAACCACTTTACATCGTGGATGAGGGACCATAGATCGCGCCTCCGCTGCCCCATGGGACTTCCAACCGCAAGGCAGCTTTTGTCACCGTATGCCGAAAGGCAATTGGAGGTCCCTTGAATTGGCCAAGCACTATAGCGCGCTGGGGCTAGCTGCCCCCTTTATCGCCCGTGACCCCTCGTTGGAGTGCGGGATCGACATCGCAGAGCGCCGGCCGGTCGAACCGGTGACGCTCGTTCGCCCGCACGCCGCAGCGCGCGCAGCCCGATTCTTCGTGGAGAAGTTTCCGGGCCGCTCGATGTATGCGGTGAAGGCGAATCCGTCGCCCGACCTGCTCCGTGTCTTGTGGGACAACGGCATCGTACACTATGACACCGCCTCGATCGGCGAAGTACGTCTGGTGAAGTCGACGCTGCCGGAAGCGACCTGCCACTTCATGCACCCGATCAAGGCCCCGGAAGCGATTGCCGAGGCCTATTTCGACCATGGCGTGCGGACCTTCTCGCTCGACAGCATGGACGAACTGGAAAAGATCGTGGCCGCCACCGACGGCGCGACCGATCTGACCCTGTGCGTGCGGATGCGCGTTTCGTCCGAATATGCGAAGCTGTCGCTGGGGTCGAAGTTCGGCGTCGGTCCGGGCGAAGCGAAGCAACTCCTGATCGCGACCCGTCAGGTCGCCGACGCGCTCGGCATATGCTTCCATGTTGGCAGCCAGACCATGTCGCCCGACGCGTACAGCAACGCGATGGAACGCGTTCGTGGTGCGATCGTCGATGCCGGTGTCACCGTCGACGTCATCGACGTCGGTGGCGGCTTTCCGTCCTGCTACCCCGGCATGACCCCGCCGCCGCTGGAGCGTTTTTTCGAAACGATCCACCGCGCGTTCGAAAGCCTGCCGATCAGCTATTCGGCGGAACTGTGGGCTGAACCGGGTCGCTCGCTGTGCGCCGAATATGCGTCGGTCGTTGTCCGCGTCGAACATCGCCGTGGCGCGGAACTGTTCATCAACGACGGGGCCTATGGCTCATTGTTCGATGCGGCGCATATCGGCTGGAAATATCCGGTGCAGCTGCTGCGGCAGCCGGAATCGGACGCGCGCGACATGGACTTCAGCTTCTGGGGTCCGACCTGCGACGATATCGACCAGATGCAGGGACCGTTCCCGCTGCCGGCCGATACCCGTAGCGGCGATTATTTCGAGATCGGCATGCTCGGTGCCTATGGCTCGGCGATGCGCACCGCGTTCAACGGCTTCGGCAATGGCGAGACCGTTGTGACCGACGACGAGCCGATGGAATCGATGTACATCGAACTCGATCCCGTGCCGGCGTTCGTTTCGAACAACGTCGTCAAGCTGTAACGCCACTATCCTAACCAGCCACCTCCCCCTTCCCGCACCTGTGCGGGAGGGGCCGGGGGTGGGCTTTGCATGGCCTTTGCGCTATGCGACCGCCATCGGCTCCTCCCCACTTTTTCGGGCAGGAGGCCATACCGGGTTTCCGCGTCCCCATAACGACGACGGCTTATCGATGATGATGGGACCATCATGACCGACACGACGATCAACGACACCCGCAAGGCCGAACTGCTTTCCACCACCGTCGAGCATGTCGACATCACCAAGTTCGACGCCCGCCCGATCATCGACGCGATGGGCAAGATGAGCTTCACCAGCCGCGACCTCGCGCGCGCCACCCGCATCTACAACCAGATGCTGGAGGACAAGGACTGCTCGATCTTCCTCGTGATCGCCGGCTCGACCTCGGCCGGCGGCTGCATGGACCTGTACGCCGAACTGCTGCGCTCGAACATGATCGACGGTGTCGTCGCGACCGGCGCGTCGATCGTCGACATGGACTTCTTCGAAGGCCTTGGTCACAAGCACTATCAGGCGCTTGAAATCCCTGACGATAACGTGCTGCGTTCGCTCTACATCGACCGCATCTACGACACCTATATCGACGAGGAGCAGCTGCAGGATTGCGATCACACCATCGGTGAGATCGCCAATTCGCTCGAGCCGAAGGCCTATTCGTCGCGCGCCTTCATCCGTGAGATGGGCAAGTATCTGTCGGAGCACGGCAAGAAGGAAAACAGCCTCGTGAAGCTGGCGTATGAGCATGACGTGCCGATCTTCTGCCCGGCCTTCGTCGACAGCTCTGCCGGCTTCGGTCTGGTCAAGCACCAGGTCGACCGCGCCAAGGAAGGCAAGCCGTACATGGTGCTCGACGCCATCGCCGACTTCCGCGAACTGACCGACATCAAGATCAAGGCGGGCACCACCGGCCTGCTGATGATCGGCGGCGGCGTGCCGAAGAACTTCATCCAGGACACCGTCGTCTGCGCCGAGATCCTCGGCCATGACGATGTCGAGATGCACAAATACGCCGTGCAGATCACCGTCGCCGACGTCCGCGACGGCGCGTGTTCGTCGTCGACGCTGAAGGAAGCGGCCAGCTGGGGCAAGGTCGACACCGCGCTCGAACAGATGGTCTTTGCCGAAGCCGGCTCGGTCATGCCGCTGCTGGCATCGGACGCCTATCATCGCGGCGCATGGAAGAACCGTGCCAAGCGCGCGTTCGGCAAGATGTTCGACTGAACCGCGGGCACATCGCTGCAAACGCAAACGGCGGGGGAGCAATCTCCCGCCGTTCTCGTATCGGCCGTATCTCCGCCGCCTACATCTTGAAGCCGAACCGCGCATATTGCCGATCGATCTGCGGCGCGACACGCCGGGCCATCGTCAGATCGGCGAGCGCATCGGCATCGCGCTTCATCGCCTTCATCACCACGGCGCGCAGATAGCGGCTGCTCGCCATGTCGGGTTCCGCCGCCAGTACGGCGTCGAGATCGGCCAACGCCTCGGGATACCGGCCCATCCGGTACCAGACCATCGCCCGGCTATCGAGCGCGGCGAGCGTGCTGTCGCTCAATTCGATCGCGCTGGTGCAATCCTTCAGCGCGGTGTCGAGCATCACCGACCGCGTGCCCTTGATCCAGCAGCGACCGTTCAGCAGGTTCGGCGAGCCCGGCTTTTCGGCGATCATCGCATCGTACAGCTTCACCGCTTCCGCCGCGTCCCCGAATTCGCCGATCAGCGCCGCCTTGTCCTGCCGCGCCGCCCGCTTCTGTTCACCGCCCAGTGCGATCCGCTGGTCGAGCAGCGCGACGCCGCCGGGCAGGTCGCCATTCTCCGCCTTCAGCCACGCCAGCCGCATCGTCGCGCTCTGGTTGGACGGGTCGAGCCGCCGCGCGCTTTCGGCATCGGCCAGCGCCTTTGCCCGGTCGCCGAGCATGTCGTGGACATAGGCGCGTTGCAGATACAGATTAATGTCCGGTTCCTTGGCGATCACCCGGTCGAGATCAGGCAGCGCCGCGCGGTAATTGCCGACCCCGCTCTCGAAACTGGCACGACTCTGATACCCGCTGATCTCGTCGGGATCGGCGGCGATCGCCTTGGCATAGACCGCGCGGATCGCCTTTATCTGGCTCGACTGCGCCATTGCCGCGCTATCCAGCGTCCAGCGGCGCGGCGTATCGGCGGGCGCGACCACCTGCGGGATATTGGCCGTCGCCGTCGCCACCGCGTCGCGTTCGGCGGCGATCTGCGCCGCCGGCACCTCCACGCCCAGTGCGTCGACCCGCTCGTCCATCGTCAGCAGGCCGTTCGTCAGGCGTGTCGTCCGCTTGACGACATGGCCCGCCAGCCGCTGATCGGCGTCCGCCGTTCCATCCAGCGTGAAACCCCGTCCGCCATCGGGCAGCCGGATCCGCAACCGGCGCTCGAACCCCAGCGGCGGCGGCGCGGCGACCGGGATCGCTGTCCAGTCGGGACGGCTGCGGTCGGGTGAAAAGGTCAGCTCGCTCAGGGGACCGTTCAGCGACCGCTTGCGCCGCCGGTCTTCCATGCCCCAGCTCGTGCCGACCACGCCCTTCGCACGGATGACGACATCGCCGCTCACCGGATCGGGCGTGATCGTCCCATCCGCGAATTGCCCTTCGCCGGCGGCCTTCTGCAGGACGTTCGAAATCAGCTCGCGCTGTTCTTTCGGTCCCAGCTGGCTCTTCGCCGCGCGCAACTGTGCCGCGACCATGCCGTGCGCCACGAACGTCACGTCGACCGCACTGGGCAGATCGACCGCGCTGCTTTCGTCGGCATCGATCATGACGCTGGCCATCGGCAGCGCATTGGCATGGGTCGCGACCATCACCGGCACCGCCCCCGCCGCCCGCAGCGGCAGGACATAGCCGATGCCTGGCGTGTCGCGGACATCGGCGATCCGCGCATTGCTGCCCGTCCCGTCGAGCCACAGCGTCTCGCCACCGACCGTCGCCCGCACGAACACATGGTTGAACGCAGCCGCGCTCGGCAGCCGTTCGGGCACGAAGTCGCCCATGCCGACGCTGGCGATGACCGGCTCCGCCTCAATCCCCATGGCGTGCAGCATGGCAAGCAGCAACAGCGTCTTGGCCTTGCAATCGCCATAGCGGACTTCCCACGTCTTCGCAGGGACTTGCGGGACATAGTTCCCGCCGTCCATCCCGACCGCCAGATAGCGGATCTTGTCCTGTACCACCTCCAGCGCGCGTTGCGCCCGGCCGAGCGGCGTCGCCTCCGCCTTCATGATCGCCGCAACTTCGCTGGCGATCGGACCGCCCGGCGCGACCAACCCGTCAGTCTTGTACAGCGTCGCAAAGGTCTTCGAGACGTCGGCCCAGTCGGCGAAGCTCGCCACCTCCATCAACGGCGGATGGCGGAAGCGCGACGGCGCATCTTCGGGCATCTCCTTGGGCTTGGCGAGCGGTAGCGCGAAGCTCAGTTCGGTAAACTCGCCCTTCGTCACCGGCGTCGCCTGCACCCCGTCGGCCATGACCTTCCATTTCGGCTGGCTGCCCTTCGGCCAGCTATAGCGGACCCGCCCCGCCCCGATCCGCATTGGTGCCGCAACCAGCGGAATGACATCCTGCACCCGCCCGCCCAGCGCCGCATCGCGTCCGGTGACCGAGAACCGCATGTCGAGGATATCGCCGACCTCCAGCCCCTCGACCGCCAGCGTCGCGGTCAGGATACCGGTCAGTTCGCGTTGTTCGAGCGACTGTTCGCGACGCAGCACGACGAACTTCTGCCCCTTCGCCAACAGGTCGATCCGCTGATCGCCGCGCAGGATGGTCAGGCCATGGACGATCAGGTCACCCTTGTCCGGTGCCCAGGGCAGGGTCAGCGTCGCTGCCTGCGACAGCATCTCGCTGCTGGCGATCCGCGTCTGCTGATGGACATAGGACCATAGCCGGTCGCCCTCGATCCGCTTCTGGAAATCGAGCAGCACGATCGGCGGCAATTCCTCTGCCGCGCTCGCCGGGACCGGCGGCGGAGCGACGACCCATGAAGGGGCAGGCTGATAGAGTGGCGTATCGCTGGCCCATGCCAGTGCCGGAACACACACTGCCGCCAATACGGCAGCCCGAGCCATGACCAAACGCTTCACGCAATCCCCCTCGTCATCCGGCCCCCGCCGGTCACCAAAGGTCTATCGCAGCGCACTCCTTTGTCGAGTGGCGATTGCGTGCAGAAACGAAGCAGATCAGCCGAACAGCCGCGCCGCGCTGCGCTCCAGCATCACCAGCTGCCACAGCGTCCGGCCATGCTCCGCCCGGCCCGCGCGGTGGTCGGCAACGATCCGTTCGATGGCATGCAAGTCGAACCAGCTCGCCAGCACCGGCGATCGTGCCAGCGCCGCCGCCTCATCGGCCAGCTGCCCCCGAAACCATGCGCTGACCGGCGTCACGAACCCCATTTTCGGCCGATAGAGAATGTCGCGCGGCAGCCACGGCTCCAACGCCTTTTTCATCAGCCACTTGCCCTCGCCCCGCCGCAGCCGCAACCGGGGCGGCAAGGTCGCACAGAATTCGATCAGCCGATGGTCGAGCAACGGCTCGCGTGCTTCCAGCCCGACGGCCATGCTGGTCCGGTCGACCTTGGTCAGGATATCGCCGGGCAACCAGTGCCGGAAATCGGCATATTGCGCGCGGTCGAGGGCATGGCGACCCGGTGCCTCGCGCATCGCCGCAACATAGCGATCTTCGCCGCGATGCCCGTCCAGCTGCCGCGCCATCGCCGGCGTATAGAGTGCCTGCCGCACGCCTAGCGTCGTCACCCCGACCGCGCCGGCATAGGCTTCGTTGCCGTCCTGCGCCAATGCCAGCAGCGTCGTCTTGGCCCGGAACGGACGCGGTGCCCAATCGGCCTTGGGATAGACGTCGCCCAGCGCCCCGAACACCGGCTCTCGAAATCCCGGCGGCAGCAGCCCGCGCACTCGTTCCTCGGCGGCATGGAATTTGTAGCGGCGATATCCCGCCAGCGCCTCGTCCGCGCCGTCGCCCGACAGCGCGACGGTCACCCGCTCGCGCGCCAATGCGCAGACGCGATAGGTCGCCAGCGCCGATGCATCGGCAAAGGGTTCGTCGAACGCCGCGACCAGCGTGTCGATCAGCCCGAAATCGCCCGACCGCACCGTCCGCACCGCATGATCGGTGGCGAAGCGCGTCGCGACGGCGGCGGCCGGCCCGCGTTCGTCATGCCCCGCCTCGTCGAACCCGATCGTACAGGTCCGTACCGGCGCGCTGCTCGCCTCGGCCATCAGCGCGACCACCGCCGACGAATCGACCCCGCCCGACAGGAACGCGCCCAGCGGCACGTCGGCGACCATCCGCGACCGGACACCCTCGCGCATCCGCTCGACCAGTTCGGCCTCCAGATCGCGGGTGCTACCCGTCGCCCGCTTGGAAAAGTCGATGTCCCACCACCGCACCGGCGACTGCACCGCCCGCCCGCGCTGCATCAGCAGGAAATGCCCCGACTGCAGCTTGCGCACCCCCGCGACGATACAGGCGTCGTCGGGGACATAGCCCAGCGCCATATAATCCTCGATCGCGCGCAGGTCGGGCGTCCGCCGCACCAGCGGGTGGGCCAGCAACCCCTTCAGTTCGGACGCGAACGCCACCGCGCCATCGGCCAGCTCGACATAGTGGAGCGGCTTCACCCCCATCCGGTCGCGCGCGAGGAACAGCGACTGGCAATCGGCGTCATAAATCGCAAAGGCGAACATGCCGTTCAGCCGCGACAGCATGTCCGGCCCCCATGCCGCCCATGCATGCAGCAGCACTTCGGTATCGCCCTGCGTGCGAAACACCGCACCCCGCGCGATCAGTTCGGCGCGCAATTCGGCGAAGTTGTAGATTTCGCCATTATAGGTGACGACGATCCGCTCGCCCGGCAGTGCCATCGGTTGCGGACTGCCCGCCACGTCGATGATCGACAACCGTCGATGGCCAAGACCGACGCCGAGCGCGGTCCACACTCCCGATCCGTCCGGCCCGCGATGCGCCTGTGCCTGCGTCATCGCCGCGATCCGCGCCGGATCGACCGGCTTGGGGCTGGCGGGATGGAAGATGCCGGCGATACCGCACATGGTCAGCGCCCTCCCGCGGCGCGATCGGCGATGGCGTCGACCGGTCCCGCCGCACGCAGGAAATCGGTGATCGTCCCGCGCGGATCGCCCGTGCCTTTTTCCGCCGACATCAGTACCGCCACGCCGCGCTGCGGCCCGCCCAACAAGCGCGTCTTCAGCGTCGCCAGCTTCACCCGGTCCTCGCTGCCGGTGGTCGTCGATCCGATCCGATACCAGGTCGCGACCTCGCGCTCGACCGGGCCGGGCGCGGCCATGCGCAGCGCGGTGCCCCCGGCAATCGGCGGGGTGTCGGCGATCCGTACCCATCGGTCGTTCTCGCGGATCGGCCCCTGACCGAATCCGACCAGTTCATGCCCCTCGCCCTGTGCGGCATAGACCGCGATCACCAGGTCGACGCTGCGCCCGCGGGCATCGCCATAGCGACCGATCAGGAAATGGTCCGCGCCCGGATAATGCGGCACCCAAGGCTCGCCGGTGATTGCGATCCGCTGCCACCCCGGCACGCTCGGCAGGTCGATCCGGTCGGGCAGCGGATCGGCGCGGCTGTCGATCACCCACCCCCATGCGGCAAAGGCGACGGCGATGCCCAGCACCGCGCCCGCCACCATCGACCGGTCGGCGACGCGCATCGGCATCGCCTGCACCCGCACGACGTCGAACCACGGCGCATCGGGATCGCGATCGAACCAGCGCCATCCGATCGCCAGCACCCCCGTCATCGTCAGCGCAAAGAAGACCCAGCCATAGACGATGTGATCGAACCCGGTCGCCGCCGCGACCGACGTCAAATGCGCGGCATAGATCGTGGCCGCCGCCCGCACGCCATTGGCCAGCACCGGCACCACCAGCGCCATCGCCATGAACGCCGCGCGGCGTCCCGGCGCGACGTAGCAGACATTGGCGACCAGCGCCCCGTACGCGATCATCGCGATCACGAACTTCGCGCCCGAACATGCCTCCGCGACTTCGAAATAGCCGTTGGGAATGGTGATGAGGACGCCGTCGACGCTCGCCGATACGCCCAGCGCGTGCAGGATCGGCATGGTCAGCGCGACCGTCACCGATTGCAGCCACGGCTCCATGAAATCGCCGAACGGCACCAGAAAAACCATATAGGCCAGCGGAAACAACAGCCCCCGCGCGCCCCGTGGCCCCAGCAGCGTGACCACCGCCCCCTGCAACAGCATCACTAGCCCGACATGCCGGAACAGCGCCACCGCCGCCGCCTCGCCCACCAGCCAGCCCAGGCCGCCAACCACGACGATCGCCAGACCCGGCCACCATGCGCCCGGCTGCAACGCCAGCACCTCGCGCCGCCGCTGCCATACCAGCCAGCCGATGATCGGCGGCACGAACAGGCAATGGCCATAGGTGGTCGAATTCCACCAGATATCGACCACATCGCCGACATCGCGGCGAAAGATCAGGAGCAATGCCGCCCAGAGTCCGCCGAGCGCGATCAACGACCGCCGCCACTCGGGCGTCAGCACGTCCAACGGCCGATCGAGCGCGACACTGTTCACTGCTGGAGGCCCATCAGCCCCGCCAGCGGCGCTAGTCGTGCGTCCCAGCCATAGCGCGCGATCGTCCGCGCCCGCGCCGCCTGTCCTAACGTATCACCCGCAACAGGATCGTCCAGCAACGCCTTCACCTCACGAACGAACGCGCCGGCATCCCCCGCGACCCGGATCGAACCATCATGATCGATGCCCTCTGCCGCCGCCGTCGAGGCGACGACCGGCCGCGCCATCGCCATCGCCTCCAGCACCTTGTTCTGCACGCCGCGCGCCAGCAGCAGTGGTGCCACGACCACGTCCGCCGCCGCGATCCAGCCGCGCACGTCGGCGACTTCGCCGGTCACGATCACCCGCTCACCGACCAGCGCGCGGACCGCCGCCGACGGATTGCGCCCGACGATCGCGAACCTGCCCGGCACCCCCGGCAGTACCTCGCGTACGAACCAGCGCACCGCATCGATGTTCGGCCGATAATCCATCTGCCCGGTGAACACGATCAGCGGCCCTGCCTCCGCCACCGGCGTCACGGCGGCCGGATCGAAAAAGCCGGTGTCGATCCCGTTCTCGACCGCATGGACCTGCCCGGTGCCGAACAGCGCCGCCTCCGCCGCACTCACGAACAGCGTCGCCTGCGCCCGATCCGCCACGCTGCGTTCGAACGCGCCCAGCAACCGCGCCTCGCGCCGCATCATCCAGCGCATCGGTCCGCGTGCATCCTCGGCATAGGCGGTGAACTTGGCCGAATCGAGGTCGACGAAATCCATGACGAACCGCGCATTATCCGGTAAATACTGCGCCATCTGCCCCGAATAGACATAGATCGCCTCATAGCGCCGCGCGGCCAGCAACCGCGCCACCGCCGCCCGCATCGCGCGATAATCGAACGCCGCCAGCGACACCGCCCGCCCGCCGGCCAGCGCCTCGACCGCCGCCCGCGCATTGCCCTTGGTCCGTGGCACCACCACCGCACTCGCGCACCACTGCTGGAGCGCCGCATCATGGCCCAGATCGCGCGGATCGTCCGCAAAGCTCGCCAGATGCACCCGTCCCAGCGTCGAGAGATGCCGCATCACATGGTGGCTGCGCACCTTGTCGCCACGATCGGGGGGATAGGGGACGCGGTGGGCGAGGAACAGGATGTCGCTCACCCCAGCCCCTTCGCGATCCACGGCCCGATCCGGTTCGACACCGCCAGCGGCAGCTTCTGCCACGCCGCGATCTTCAGCCGGTATTTGGGGTTGAGCGGACTGGCGTCGCGCGGCGCGGCCCCATCGGCGGTCCATGTCGGATAGCCGAGCGGTTCGCCGACGAAGCCCCAATTCTTCTTGTACGCCGCCGGCCCGGTGCCGACCTTCGACCGGCCGAAATCGAACCGCGTGCAGCCACGAGCGCGCGCATGGCGCATCAGTTCGAAATACATCCGCTCATTGGCGCGCAACCCCCGCGCCTCGGCCGTCCCACCGCCCCAATAGGGATAGACCGTGCCCCGCCAATAGATCGACAGCACGCTCGCCACCGCCCGCCCCTCATGGCGCACGGTCAGCACATCGGCATCCTCGCCGAACGCCGCGACGACTTCGCGGAACAGCGACCGTGGAAAGACCGGCGTGCCGAGGTTGCGCACCGACGTCCCATAGACCCGGAAATGCTCGGCCAGCGCCGCACGGTCACGCCCGATCGCCACCTCGAACGGCGCGGCCAGCGCCTTGCGCACATCAGCACGCTGTTTGCGCGGGATCGCCAGCAATTCCGCCTCGTCATCGCCGGCAAGCGACCGGACGAACCCCAGATAGCGGCTGTCATCAAACGTCCAGCCCGGCGCATCGATCGCCGCACCGCCGCGCATCTCGATCGTCGGACAGCCAAGCTCGCGCGCGACCTCGACCGCCGCCTCGGTCAGCACCCCCGCCGCCGCGCCTTCGCCCAGTACGCCGCCCCCGACCCCGAACCCGGTCGATACCAGCGCCGCGCCGAACAGCGGCGAGCGCACCTGCGTCAGCGGCACCAGCCCGACCAGTGCCCCTGCATCCTCGGCGAGCAGCATTCGATAAGCCTGCCCGCACCCCGCCGCCGTCGCCTCACCCCAGATCGGCAGATGGAACGGCGTCGCATCGGCCCGCTCCTCCACGAACGTCATGATCCGCGCGCGTTCGCGGACATCGCCCAGATCCGCCCGCCGGACGCGCAGGCTCACAGCGCGACCGCACGCTCGGCGACGATCGCATCGGCCCGGCCCCAGTCATGCCGCGCCATCAACCGCTCGAGCTTCCCCGCCATCGCCGACAGCCGCGAATAATGGCGCAGCTTCGTCCGGAACGGCGCGTTCGCTACGCGCGGCTGACCGGGATCGATCTCCCATGGATGGAAATAGAACATCGCCGGATGCGCGTCCGCCCGGTTGCTGCGGACCACCGCATCCTCGACGACCCGGTTCGGCAGCAACCGGAAAAACCCGCCCCCCGCCGACACATCGCGACCCAGCACCCGCGCCAGCGTGATCGGCCATTCGACCAGCGCATTGCCCGCCACCGGCCGGTACAACCCGCGCGGCGCATCGGCCCAGCCATAATGGTCATGCGAGAGCGGCGCGACCGACGAGGAATAATGATAGCCGGCATCGGCCAGCACGCCATGCGCCCAAGGGGTACGGGTATCGATCGAAAAACTCGGTGCGCGATAGCCGGTCACCGCCTGTCCGCCGGCATCCTCCAACACCGTCCGCGCCCGTGCCAGATCGTCGCGAAACTGCGCCGCCGTCATCGTGAACACCCGGCGGTGGTCCCACCCATGGCTGGCCAGTTCATGCCCGCCGGACACGATCCGCTGCATCAGTCCCGGAAACCGCTCCGCCACCCAGCCGAGCGTAAAGAACGTCGCCGTCACCCCGGCGGCGGCGAACAGGTCGAGCACCGCGTCGGTATTCGCCTCGACCCGGTGTTCCAGCGCGTCCCAGTCGCGCCGGTCGATGACCGTTTCGAACGCGCCGACCTGAAACCAGTCCTCGACGTCGACCGACATCGCGTTGCGCATCGGGGTGACTCAGCCCACGACGCGGACGGACGTCAGGTCGGGCCGGCGCTGTTCGCCCTCGACCCAGTCGACCAGCAGCGTCAGCACCCGGCGCAGCGCCAGATCCTGCTGCTCCAGCCGTGCTTCGAGCGACTCGATCCGCGCCAGCAACGCCTCGGTATCGGCAACCGGTGCCGGCGGGCGCTGACCACTCTCGACCACCGACAAATGGATCGGGCGCGGCGGCATCGGCGGCGGCGGCGGGGTCATCGGGCGCGGATCGGCGTCGGCGAACGACGCCGGTTCCTCGGCCTCGGCATCCCCCGCCCGGCTGCCCAGCCCGTCGCGGTCGAGATCGGAAATGACGTTCTCGACGTCGAGCGCGCCGAACTGGTCGATCCCCTCGATCGCGCCGAACAGCAGCACCCGGCTGGCCAACTGGTTCAACCGCCGCGGAATCCCCCCCGACCAGCGGTGCAGCGACTCCAGTGCATCGGGCGAGAAACTCGGGCTGCCGGTCCATCCGACCACCCGCAACCGGTGTTCCAGATACGGTCCGACTTCCTCGACCTCCATCGGGTCGAGGTGATGCATCGCGATCACCCGCTGACGCAGCTGCTCCAGCCGGTCCGACCCGTGCAGCCGCTGCCGGAATTCGGGCTGGCCGAGCAGGAAGATCTGCAACAGCGCATAGCCGCCCGCTTGGAAATTCGACAGCATCCGCAATTCTTCGATCGACCCGACCGGCAGCGACTGCGCCTCGTCGATCACCAGCAGCGTCCGCCGGCCCGACCGCGCGACATTGTGCAGCCCGCGTTCGATCCCGCCCAGCAACTGCGCCTTGGTCAGCCCGGCGGGATCGACGTCCAGCCCCGACGCGACCAGCCGCAACAGGTCGTCCGCCTCGATCTGCGTCGTCACGATCCGGATGACGTTCAGTCGCGCGGCATCGATCGTCCGCATCAAATGGCCGAGCAGCGTCGTCTTGCCGGTACCCGGATCGCCGGTGATGACGATGAAGCCCTCGCCCTGGCTCAGCCCATAGCCGAGATACGCCATCGCCTTGCGATGCGTCGCGGTATCGAACCAGAACGCCGGGTCGGGCGTCAGCTGGAACGGGCGACCGGTCAGGCCATAGTGATCGTCGTACATCAGCATCTCCGTTGGGAGCTGTATAACCCCCGATCGGTTTATTCTTCTTAAAATTTCGCGCCGCGACCTATGTGCAGGTCACGACCGTGCGGCAAGCCGCTGACCATGGCATGATATTCTCTCGTCACCTCCGCGAAGGCGGCGGTCAATCGACGCGGCGTCGCCGAATCCGGACGACCGTCCGCGGATAACGATTCCCGCCTGCGCAGGAAGGACGCGAAGTGCGGGGAAGCGCGAGGCGCTATCACTTCATCCGAGGGCGATCGACATTCAGTAGGGTGTCGACTTCTCCCCTCCCTGACAAGGGAGGGGTCGGGGGTGGGTTGGCCCGCGAGGGAGCGGACTCTCCAGCCCCAGACCGGCCCCCCCCCCCCCCCCCCCCNCACCCCCAGCCCCTCCCTTGTCAGGGAGGGGAGCAGTTCGCTGGCCTGACAGCTGAAGATCGATCGCCCCTAGAACCGGTACCCGACCCCCAACAGCGCCTGCGCGATCACATCGGCGTCGGCCCCCTCGACGTCGAAGCCGTACAGCCCGGCCGTCAAACTGCCATAGGCGCGCCCGAACCGCCGGTAATAGCCGCCCTGTGCCCCGCCGCCCCAAGCGTCGAGACCGCCTTCGATCCCGCTGGTGAAATAGTTGCCGTACAGGTCGACGCTGAACGACGACCGGCCGTCGATCGCCCATTGGCCGAAGCCCTGCACATAATAGCTTTCGTCGCGCGACGAATAGACGACCGCCCCCGGCACCGGCGGGATATAGAAGCGCCGGCTGGCATAGCCCGCGCCCAGCCCCAGCCGCGTCGGCCCACGCGTGATCGAATAGACCGCGTCGATCCCGCGCGCGCGGAACGTCGCGGCGCTGATCGACTGGAACACCGGCGTCAGGCACGCGCCGGCATTCGACTGTCCCTCCGGCGTCACCCCGCCACCGAACACGCACCCGCCATAGCGCGCGCCGAACGGGTCCTGCCCGTCGATATAGTTGATCGGCAGTTGCGCCAGCGATCCGGTCAGCTGCCGCCCGAAGGTGGTGACGCTGTCATAGACCCCGACCTGCACCGCCGCGCCCGGTCCGGTCTGCCATTGCAGCGATGCGGTATAGCTCATCGAACCATAGCGCCGCCCCAGCCGCGCCTCCAGTGCGGTGCGCGGCGACGGCCGCCACAACACGCCCGCGTCCCAGATCAGCCCGTCGATATCATAGGCGATGCGCGGATCGGACGCCGGATCGGTCACGAACCGCCCCGCCCCGTCGAGCACCGGTCGACCCTGCGCATCGACCAGCGGATCGCGCTGCGTCACCTCGATCTTTTCATAGCCGACCCCGCCGACCGCGGCGAGGGTGCGCGTGATCGGCAGCACCGCATCGACCCGGCCATAGGTGCCTTCGAATTTCTGGTCGAGCTGCCCGGCATCCTCGCGCAGCCACGCGCCCGACACGGTCAGGCCGATCGGCAGGATCGTGCCCGCGCGCGTGCCCGCGCTCCCCATCACCAGATGACTGGTCGCCTCGTCGAAATAATCGACCCGCCGTTGTCCGGGGGCCAGATCGATCGCGCCGGGTGCCTCGGCCTTCACATAGCCAAACTGGTACGTGCCGTTGACCGCGAACGGTCCGACCCGCGTCGCGATCGTCGGGCCGGCATACAGGCCATAGACCTGCGCGGTATTGACGTTGCTGGCGTTGACGAACGGACCGAAACCGCCGCCGCGCTGGTCGCCGCGCGCCCGCGTCGCGATCGCGCCGCCCTCGAGGTTCAGCCAGCGCATGATCGCGACATTGGCGCGCGCCAGCCCCGAATGGATTTCACCGCCGCCAAAGCCGCTGCCCCAGTCGAAAATGCGTTGATACTGGTAATTGGCCTGTACCTGCACGCGCTGCGTCGTGACCTGCGCATCGACCCCGGCGGTCACCTGCGTATAGGTGACGACGTCGCCGTCGGTCAGGTCGGCGGCGACCGCCTGCCCGACTTCGATATAGGGGCTGACATCGACCCGCTGCGCCTGCGCCGGCGCGGCGGTCGCGATCAGCACCGGCAGGACCGCACGGTGCATCAATCCTGTTCCTGCCCGTAATAGCCGAAGCGCGGCCCGTCGGCGCGATAGGTCGTCGCGTTCAGCAGCAGCTGGATCTCGTCGCACCCGTCGAGCAGCGCGACCGCCTCGCGCAGGTCGGCTTCGCTGCTGCGATCGGCGCGCACCACCAGCACCGTCTGCCCGACCAGCGTCGCCAGCACCGCTGCCGGCGACGCCGCCAGCGCCGGCGGCGAATCGAACAGGATGATGCGATCGGGATCGGCCGCCAGCAACCTGTCGAGCACCGCACGTGCCCGGTCGCTGCGCAGCAATTCGGTATCGGCATGAGTCCGCGTCCCCGCCGGCAGGATCGACAGCTGCGGCACGTCGGTCGGGATCACCAGCGCCTCGGCATCGATGCTCGCATCGCCCAGCGCGTCGAGCAGTCCGCGTTCTGCCGCGATCCCCAACCGGTCGAGAATGTCGGGCTTGTTGACGTCGGCATCGACCAGCAGGACGTTCAGGTCGCGCTCCGCCGCCAGCGACAGCGCAAGGTTGATCGCACAGAACGTCTTGCCGTCGCCCGGTTGCGCCGAACAGATCAGGATCATGCGCGCCGCATCCTCGTCGCGCTTGGCGACATCGGCACGGGTCGCCAGCAACTGGCGCTTCACCAGCCGGAATTCCTCGGCCAGCGCGGTCACCGGCCCGCCGGGCACCAGCATGCCGCCGGCCGCCAGCGCATCGCGATCGATCCGCGCGGGATCGATGGTGGGAACGCCCGCAGCGGGCATCGGCTGCCCCGCCGGTGCGGCTTCCGGCACGACCGGCTCGGCCACCGGCGGCAGACCGGCTGCCGGCTCCAGCCGCCAACGGTCCGCTGCCCGCTCCAGCAGGGATGCGCCACGCAGGCCACGGTGCGACTGATCGTTCACTTGGCCGTCCTCCCTTCAGGCCACCAGCCCGCGCTGTGCGAACTCGAGGCCCAGCAACAGCACGAACGCGGCGAGCAGCGCCCCCGCCCCGCCCGCGAACAGCTTCAACCGCCGCTGGCGCTCGGCGCGCACCGTATCGGTCACGACCTCGCCGATCGCGCCCAGCACCGGCATCCCGCTGATCTTCTCCAGCCGCGCCGCCGTGGCGAAGCTGGTCTTCAACCGGCTGAGCGCGAACGCCGCGCCCAGCCCCGCGCCGATCCCGACGATCAGCACGCCCAGCAGCAGCAGCGGCCGGTTGGGCGCGGTGGGTGCGCGGGGCTGGGTCGGCGGGTCGATCACGCTGAACTTCACCGCATCGGTATCGGTCTGCACGCTGCTCTGGATGCGCACCTGTTCGCGATCCTGAAACAGCGAGTCATATTGCTGCTTGAGCGACGCGATATCACGGTCGAGCTGCGACTGCTGCGCCGCTGCCTGGGGATCGGCGGTGATCTTCGCCTGCAATCCGTTCAGCTGGCCCTCGATCTGCTGCTTGCGCTGGGTCAGTTCGGCGACCGTCGCCTGCCGGTCGGCCTGCGCCGCGCGCAGTTGCAGATAGAAGGGGTTGGGCGATGCCGCCGTGCCGCCGCTGACGCCACCGCCTTCGCCGCGCGCCGCCGCCCGTGCCGCCGCCAGCTGCCGGTTCAGCGCGACCATGTCGGGATGCGCATCGGTCCAGCCCCGGCTGCGCCCCTCGGCGATCTGCCCCTCGATCGCGTTCAGCCGCGCGCGTGCCGGCCCGACCATCGCCGTGCCCGCCGTCCCCGGCAGCGTCGCCGCCGTACCCGCCATCTGCGCGTTCGCCGCCGACAGGCTCGACTGCGCCGCCGCCAGATCGCCATCGATCTGCGCCAGCTCGGCCCGCGCATTCGACATGCGATCGTCGAGCGAGCCCGTCCCCGGCAGCATCGCCATATATTGCGCCTGAAACGCCTGCCGCCGCGCCTCGGCATCGGCCAGCTGCGTCTGCCGCTGCGCCAGCTGCTGGTCGAGGAAGCGCAGCGACTGCACCGTCGCATCGCGGTCGCTCGCCAGATTGTCCTCGACGAAGATGTCGATCATCTTCTGCACGATCTCGCGCGCCAGCCTGGGATTGCCCGACGTCGCCGAAATCTCGAACAGATTGTCCTGCTGCGCGGTCAGCTTGATCGCGTTCTGCAGCGACGCCACCCGGTCCGCCACGTCGCGGTCGTTGGCGATCGTCTCCGCCATCGACGTGCCGCGCACGACCTTTTCGAGGTTCACCGCCGATGTCAGCGTCTGGCGGATGCGATCGATGTTGTTGGACTGCGCATTCTGCGCCACCGCCGCCTCGGCACCGGGCAGCACCTGCCGCATCTCGACCATCACCCGCGCGGTCGATTGATAGCTGTTGGGAATCTGGCTGACGACCAGCCACCCGCCCAGACACACCACCCATGCGATGCCCAGCGCGATCCAGCGCCGCTGCCAGATCGCATGGACGATCAGCTTCAGTTCCCCGTACAGCCCGTCCATCTCAGAACATGCTTTCGGGAATGATGATGACGTCGCCGGGCTGCAATTTCACGTTCGCGCTTGAATCGCCGTTCTTGAGCAGGCTGGAAATGCGCAGCCCGAATTCCTGCTGCTTGCCGGTCGTCCGGTCATAGCGGACCAGCCGTGCCCGGTTGCCCGACGCATACTGGTTCAGCCCGCCGACCGCGATCATCGCGTCAAGCAGCGTCATGTTCGCGCGGTAGGGCAGCGACGCCGGCTTTTCGGTCGCGCCGACCACCCGCACCTGCTGGCTGAACGTGCCCGAGAAATTCTCCACGATCACCGAGACTAGCGGGTCTTTCACATATTCGCCCAGCGCCAGCTTCAGGTCGTCGGCCAGCATCGCCGGCGTCTTGCCGGTGGCGGGCATGTCGTTGATCAGCGGCGTCGTGATCCGTCCGTCGGGGCGCACCTGCACCTTCGCCGACAATTCGGGATTGCGCCACACGAAGATGCTCAGCTGGTCGAGCGGCCCGATGACATAGGCCTCGCCCGGCGCCTCCTTCGCCTGCACGAACGGCGCGGGCGGCAGTTCGGGACGCGCCGCGCCGCTGGCGCATCCGCCCAGCACCGCGCACAGCGCCACCCCGGCAACTCCATCCCTGCGACGCATAGATCTTCCTCGTTCGAACGCGCACGGCCGTAACGGACCGTACAGGACTGTAGCCCGCTATGCCGGCAAAGGGGTAAACATCCGGTTGAGTACAGCAACAAGCGCCGATCCTGTCCCATTTTGCGACAGTCGGCGGATCACGATACTTCCCGAACCAGCAATTCGCACGCCGGCGGATGCCCCAGAAACGCCGCCGGACTGGCCGTCGCGCCGTAGGCCCCCGCCTGAAACAGCACGATCGTATCGCCGACCACCACCTGTGGCAGCGCCACCCGGTCCGCCAGCCGGTCGAGCGGGGTGCACAGGCAACCGACCACCGACGCCGTCATCGTCGCTTCCTCATCCATCCGCTCGGCAACCGCCACCGGATAGTTGCGCCGCACCACCGTTCCGAAATTACCGCTCGCCGCCAATTGATGATGCAGCCCGCCATCGACCACCACGAACGTCTCGCCACCACTGACCTTCACGTCGAGCACGCGCGTACAATACACCCCCGCCTCTCCGACCAGCCAGCGACCCAGTTCGACCGCGAAGCCGGTTTCGTGCAGCACCGCGCTGCGCGCGGCCAGCCGCTCGCCCAGCGCAGCGCCGACCGCCTCGACATCGACCGGCCGGTCGCCCGCGAAATAGGGGATGCCGAACCCGCCGCCCAGATTGACGAACGCCGGCACCGCCCCCGCTGCTTCCGCCAGTTGCCCGGCCAGCGTGAGGGTCGCCGCCTGCGCCTCGATGATCGCCGCGACGTCCAGCGTCTGCGACCCGGCAAAGATATGAAAGCCATGCCAGTCCGCACCGACCGCCACCAGCCGCCGTACCAGCGCCGGCACCCGCGCCGCATCGATCCCGAACGGAGAGGCGCGCCCGCCCATCCGCATCCCCGATCCGCGCAGTTCGAAATCGGGGTTCACCCGCACCGCGATACGGGGGCGTATGCCCAGCCGATCGCTGATCGCCAGCGCCCGGTCGGCCTCACCCTCCGACTCGACATGCAGCGTCGCACCCGCCGTGGTCGCCGCCGCCAGTTCGTCGTCGCGCTTGCCCGGCCCCGCAAAGCTGATCGCCGCCGCCGGCTTATGCCCCAGCGCCATCGCCAGTTCGCCGCCCGACGCCACGTCCAGCCCGTCGACCAGCGGGGCCATCATCGCCAGCACGTCGGGATGTGGATTGGCCTTGATCGCATAATGCACGCCAACCATGCCGGGCAGCGCCGCCCGCAACCGCGCGACCCGCGCCGCGATTGCCGCGCCGTCGTACAGGAACGCCGGCGTATCGCCCGCTCGTGCCAGCAGTTCGGCAAAATCGATCCCGCCGACCGTCAGCCGCGACTGCCCGGCAAAACCCGCCGGGATCGGCCCGATCGGCTTCATGCGACCGCCGCCGTTGCCAGCGCCCGCACCGTCACCCGGTCGAGCTTGCCATTGGCGTTGCGCGGCATCGCCTCGACCCAGACATAGTGCGCCGGCTGCTGGAAACTCGGCAGGTCGCGCCGCAGCCGCGCGCGCACCGCCGCCTCCGCACCCTCGACCGCCGCCCGCGCGACGACGACGATCGCCTGCCCCTGCCGTGGATCGGGCAGCCCGACCGCGACCGCCTCGGCCACCTCGCCGCCGGCCTCGACCGCTTCCTCGACCTCGGTCGGGCTGATCCGGTTGCCTGCCACCTTCATCATCTCGTCATCGCGTCCCACGAAGCGCAGCAATCCGTCCGCCCCCTGCGCCACCGTATCGCCCGACCATACCGCCATGCCGCCGCTCGCCATCCACGCCGGTGCCGGCCGAAACCGCTGCGCGGTCCGCCCCGCATCCTGCCAATATCCCTGCGCGACCAGCGGCCCGGCATGGACCAGTTCGCCCGGCTCATCCGGCGCGGCCCGGCTGCCATCGGCACGCACCACCGCCACCTCGGAAAACGGGATCGCGCGCCCCATCGCATCGGGGTTCGCATCGATCAACGCCGGGTCCAGCCACGTCGAACGAAACGCCTCGGTCAGCCCGTACATCGCAACCACATCGGCCCCCGCGAACCGCTCGCGCAATCCCCGCACCATTCGCGGCGTCAGCGCCCCGCCCGAATTGGTCAGCCGCCTGAGCCGCGCCGCCGTCCCCGCCGGCCAATCCGCCTCCAGCAACTGTGTCCACAGCGGCGGCACGCCGGCCAGCGTCGTCGCGGCGAACCGCTCGACCGCCTTCACCACATCGCGCGCGGTCAGGTAATCCAGCGGCACCACCGCCCCGCCCGCCGCCCAGGTCGACAGCAACTGGTTCTGCCCATAATCGAAACTCAGCGGCAGCACCGCCAGCACCCGGTCGTCGGGCGTCAGCGCCAGATAGTGCGCGACCGAAACCGCCCCCAGCCACAGATTGGCGTGGCTCAGCATCACCCCCTTGGGCCGCCCGGTCGACCCGGAGGTATAGAGGATCGCCACCAGCGCCGCCGGATCGCCGTCGCTCGCGGTCATCGGCGCGCCGTCGGGCATATCGGTCGCAACCGAACATCCGGCGGGGACGTCTCCCGGCTCCAGCGCAGCGACGCGCGCGGCCTGCGTCACCAGCAGCGACGCTCCGCTATCGGCCAGAATATGCGCCACCTGCGCCCGTTTCAGCGCGGGATTGACCGGCACATGCACCAGTCCCGCCCGCGCCGCCGCCAGCGGCATGACACAGGCCAACCGTGTCTTGGGCAACCACGTCGCCACCCGCGCCCCCGCCGGCAACCCCCGCAACCCACCCGCAACTCGCGCGACCAGCGTTTCGAGTTCGGCAAAGGTCAGCGTGCCGTCGCGGTCGATCAACGCCGGCGCATCGGCACGCCCACGAAGCGGCAATCGATCGATCGTCTGCGGAACCGGATCAAGCATCCCCGCGCCTTAGCCCAGTTGCGGGCCGGATTGAACCGGTCAGCCTCCCGGCATTGCAATCCCGCCACCTTGGCATCCCGCCGCCCAACCCCTACACACCCGCGATCCGGCGACCGGTTCGCCGACAGGGGAAACGACGTGATCGCACAGGGTTCAGCATCGACCGAGGAAACCGTCCGCGCGGTGTTGCGCGACGTGCTGGGCCTGTCCGCCGAACGCGCCGCCGCCTTCGACGATGCGACGCCGCTGTTCGGCGCGCTCCCCGAACTCGATTCGATGGCAGTCGCGGGCGTCCTGACCGAAATGGAGGACCGGCTCGGTATCCTGATTGAGGACGACGATATCGACGGCGACACGATGGAAACCTTCGGCGCGCTGGTCCGCTTCGCGAGCGCCAAGGCGCCCGCTTGATCGACCGCTACGACTGGCCCGGTGGCAGCGAGGCGCTCTGGCGCTTCGGTCCTGCTACCGGCCCGGTCGTCCTGCTGCTGCTGCCACCGTTCGAGGAGGCCAACCGTACCCGCACCTTTGCGGTCGGTCTGTTGCGCGCCCTGGCCGCGCGCGACGTTGCCGGCATCCTGCCCGACCTGCCGGGACAGGGCGACAGCCTGCTCCCGACCGAGGCCGTTAGCCTTGCCAACGGGCGGCGCGCCGTCGCCGCACTGGTCGCCGCGACCGATCGTCCGGTCATCACCGCCGCGATCCGTGCCGGTGCATTGTTCGACGATGACGCGAACGTCGCGGGCCGCTGGCATCTGGCACCCCAGTCGGGCGATCGGCTGCTCCGCGAACTCTCGCGCATCGGAATCGAGCACGACGACGACACTGCCGATATCGGCGGCAACCGCCTGTCGGCAACGCTGCTCGCCGAACTGCCCGCCGCCATGCCCGCGACGACGCAGCCCTTACGAACCGTCCGCCTCGGCACCGATCCCGGCCCCGCCGACCTTCGCATCGACGCGGCACCACTATGGCGCAGGAGCGAACCGGGCGACGACCCTGACCTTGCCACCGCCCTCGCCGACGACCTCGCCGCATGGAGCCGCGCGTGCGTCGGCTGGTGACCATCCCCTGCGCCGGTGAAACCATCGCCGCGACGCTCGATCCTGCCGAAGGGGACACCGCGCTGCTGATCGTCTCGGGCGGCAACGAACTGCGGATCGGGGCGCATCGCGGCATGGCGCTGCTGGCGGCGGCGGTGGCGGCGGCGGGCTTTCCGGTGCTGCGCTACGACCGGCGCGGCATCGGCGATTCGACCGGGACCAATGGCGGATTCCTGTCGGCCGCGCCGGACCTGATGTGCGCGACCGCATGGCTGCGCGCCGCGACCTGCGCGAAACGGATCGTGGCATTCGGCAATTGCGACGCTGCCACCGCCCTCGCCCTGTTCCATGCAACGGCCGGCATCGACCGCCTGCTGCTCGCCAATCCGTGGGTCGTCGAACCGACCAACGACCTGCCCCCGCCCGCCGCGATCCGCGCGACCTATGCGCAGCGGCTCCGCTCGCCCGCAGAGTGGAAGCGTCTGTTGACCGGTCGTGTCAACTTCGGCCGCCTGACGCGCGGATTGGTCACCCTCGCCACCGGTCGCCGGGTCCCAACTGGCCTGACCAATCGCTTTGCCGAAGGGCTGGCCTCCGGCACCCCGACCGATATCCTGCTCGCGACCGACGACCACACCGCCCGCGCATTCGTCGCTGCGTGGCACCTTCGTCACCTTTCGGACCTGCGCGCCCGCATCCCCGTGCACCACCACGCTTCGGCCAGCCACAGCTTCGCCCGCCCCGCCGACCGCGACTGGTTGCGCGCCCAGGTGCTGGCCGCCCTCAGTCGAGATTAGGCCGCAGCCACCGCTCCGCCTGCTCGACGCTGACCCCGCGCCGCGCCGCATAGTCCGCCAGCTGATCCCGCCCGATCCGCGCCACCCCGAAATAGGCGCTGTCCGGATGCCCGAAATAGAACCCCGACACCGCCGCCGTCGGCAGCATGGCAAAGCTGTCGGTCAGCGTGATTCCAGTGGCTTGCGTCGCGCCCAGCATCTCGAACAGGATCGGTTTCTGGCTATGGTCGGGGCATGCCGGATAACCCGGTGCCGGACGGATACCGCGATACTGCTCGCGGATCATCGCCTCGTTGGTCAGCTGTTCGTCGGGCGCATAGCCCCACAGCACCGTCCGCACATGATGGTGCAGCCGCTCGGCGAACGCCTCCGCAAACCGGTCGGCCAGCGCCTTCAGCAGGATGTCCTGATAATCGTCATTCTCGGCCTTGAACCGCGCGATATGCGGATCGATCCCGTGAATGCCGACCGCGAACCCGCCCATCCAGTCCCCCGCCGGATCGACGAAATCGGTCAGGCACATATTCGCCCGCCCTTCGCGCTTCTGCACCTGCTGGCGCAGGAACGGCATCCGGATCGCATGGGTCGCATGACTGTTCTGCAGTGGCGTCGCGAAATCGTGCGGCACACCCGAGAGCGGCAACACCCGCCCGGCCTCCAGCGCCGGTTCGATCTGCTCGGCCGGCACGTCGACGATCACGTCATCGCCCTGCGCGCGGCAATGCCACAGCACCACAACCCCCTTCGCCGTCAGCCATTTCTCCGCGATGATCCGGTCGAGCATCGCCTGCGCATCCTCGTAGAGCGACGACGCGCTCTCACCCACGACCGCGTCGGTCAGGATCGCCGGGAAGTTCCCGGCCAGCTCCCACGCCCGGAAGAACGGCGTCCAGTCGATATAGTCGCGCAGGTCCGCCAGATCCCAATCGTCGAACACATGCCGTCCGGGCTGAGCGGGCGCTCCCGGCTTCTGGGCGAAATCCGCCTTGAAACCATTGGCCCGCGCATCGGCGATCGGCGTCAGTTCGCTCTGCCCCTTGCCCGCCCGCGCGATCCGCACCGCTTCGTAATCCGCCGCGACCTGCGCGACATAGGCGTCGCGCCCGGTATCGCTGACCAGCGTCGTCGCCACGCCGACCGCCCGGCTCGCGTCGAGCACATGGACGATCGGTCCGTCATAGGCCGGCGAGATCCGCAGCGCGGTGTGGACCTTCGACGTCGTCGCGCCGCCGATCAGCAGCGGCATGGTCATCCCCGCACGCTTCATCTCCTCGGCGACGGTGACCATCTCGTCGAGCGACGGCGTGATGAGCCCCGACAGGCCGATCATGTCGGCATCATTCTCGTTCGCGGATTCGAGGATGCGGGTCCACGGCACCATCACGCCCAGATCGACCACGTCGAACCCGTTGCACTGCAGTACGACCCCGACGATGTTCTTCCCGATATCATGCACGTCGCCCTTGACGGTCGCCATGATGATCTTGCCCTTGCCCTTCGCACCGGGTTCCTTCGCCGCCTCAATGAACGGCAGCAGGTGGGCGACCGCCTTCTTCATGACGCGCGCCGATTTCACGACCTGCGGCAGGAACATCTTGCCCGACCCGAATAGGTCGCCGACGACGTTCATCCCGTCCATCAGCGGCCCTTCGATCACCTCGATCGGCCGTGCGAACTGCTGGCGGCACTCCTCGGTATCGTCGACGACATGCGCGTCGATGCCCTTCACCAGCGCATATTCCAGCCGCTTCACGACCGGCAGCGATCGCCATTCCGCCGCGGCCTTTTCCGCGACCGCGTCGGTGCCCTTGTACTTCTCGGCCAGCGCGATCAGACGATCGGTCGCGCCCGGATCGCGATTGAGGATGACGTCCTCGCACGCAGTCCGCAGTTCGGCGTCGATCGTGTCGTACACGTCTAGCTGACCGGCATTGACGATCCCCATGTCCATCCCGGCCGGAATAGCGTGATAGAGAAAGATCGAATGCATCGCCCGCCGCACCGGCTCGTTACCGCGAAAGCTGAACGAAAGGTTCGATAGCCCGCCCGAGATATGGCAGTGCGGACAACGCGCCTTGATCTCGCGGCACGCCTCGATGAAGTCGACGCCGTAGTTGTTGTGTTCCTCGATCCCCGTCGCCACCGCGAAAATGTTGGGATCGAAGATGATGTCCTCGGGCGGAAAGCCGATCGTCATCAACAGGTCATAGGCCCGGCCGCAGATTTCCACCTTGCGCGCCTGCGTATCGGCCTGCCCGACCTCGTCGAACGCCATGACCACGACCGCCGCGCCATAGTTCATGCAGATCCGGGCCTGGCGGAGGAACTGCTCCTCGCCTTCCTTCATGCTGATCGAATTGACGATCGGCTTGCCGCTGACGCATTTCAGCCCGGCTTCGATCACGTCCCATTTCGAGCTGTCGACCATCACCGGAATGCGCGCGATATCCGGCTCGGCCTGAATGAGTTTTAGGAACGTCGTCATCGCATGATGCGCGTCGAGCAACCCCTCGTCCATATTGACGTCGAGGACCTGCGCCCCGCTCTCGACCTGTTGCAGCGCGACCTCGACCGCGGCGGCATAGTCGCCAGCCATCACCAGCTTCTTGAAGCGAGCGGAGCCGGTCACGTTGGTGCGTTCGCCGATGTTAACGAATTGAGCGGAAGAGATCATTGTCTACTGACTATCCAACAAGCTTCAAAAAGAGCGCAGTTCTGTCACGGCCCTTGGTAATGTGGTTATGTCGCACTTCACCCCATACCGCGGTTGCTCGCATTTTTTCTAGTAAATCCGCTATCCGATCTGCCGTGGCGGGATCATGTCCGATCATCGCATCTGCCAAAATTTCAATTTCATCAAACAAATCCGGGTTACTGTCTACGCACAGACCCGCTAGTATCGGGAAAATATGGTCACGCGATGCGAATTTCTCCTTGCGCCAAGCAGCCGCGATTTCTTTGGCCGCCGCTGAATAGGAAGTACGGCGGAAAGCGGCAATTTCGGCCGGCTTGTCGAACATCCACTTGAAAGGCACATCAAACATCAGTGCGTTCCTTTGAACTTAAGCCGCCATCGTGAACGGTTCCAACCCAGCAAGCCGCGTCTGGACCGGCACCGTTGGCACCCGGCGGGGCGCGACGCCCTTCACCCGCTCGGCCATCGCCTTGATATGCGCGGGCGTCGATCCGCAGCAGCCGCCGAGGATATTGACCTGCCCATGATCGGCCCAGTCGCCGACCAGCGCCGCCGTCGTCACCGGCGCCTCGTCATAGGCACCCAGCTCGTTGGGCAGCCCGGCATTGGGGTACACCATGATCAGCGTGTCGCAGATCTCCGACAAGGTCTTCACATGCGGGCGAAGCTGTTCCGCCCCGAACGAACAGTTCAGCCCGATCGTCACCGGCTTCGCATGGCGAACCGCATGCCAGAACGCCTCGACCGTATGTCCCGACAGGTTACGCCCCGACAGGTCGGTCAGCGTCATCGACAGCATGATCGGCAGGTCGCGGCCCAGCGCCTGCCCCGCCTCGATCGCCGCCATGACCCCGGCCTTCGCGTTCAGCGTATCGAACACCGTCTCGATCAGCACGAAATCGATCCCGCCGCTGACTAGCGCATCGATCTGCTCACGATACACGTTCTTCAGATGGTCGAAATCGATCTCGCGATAACCGGGATCGTTCACATCGGGCGACAGCGACAGCGTCTTGTTGGTCGGCCCGATCGCCCCGGCAACGAAGCGCGGGCGGCCGTCGCGTGCGGCATAGTCATCGGCCAACGTCCGGGCGATCCGGGCGCTCTGAATGTTGATATCGGCCACCAGCGCCTCGGCACCATAATCCGCCTGGCTGATCAGGTTCGCGCTGAAGGTGTTGGTCGACACGATATCCGACCCGGCGTCCAGATAGGCGCGGGTGATCGTCTCCGGCACCTCCGGCTTGGTGATCGCCAGAATGTCGTTGTTGCCCTTCTGGTCATGCCCCAGCGTCAGGCTGCCGGCATAATCAACCTCGGACAATTTCCAGTTCTGGATTTCGGTGCCGAAGGCGCCATCGGTGATGAGGACGCGTCGTGCGGCTTCGGCGTTCAGGCGTTCGCGAACGGAGGTCATGGGTCTTCCTTCGAACCTTCGGATCAGGCTGCAGCAACGACCGGCGTCGCGCGCGGCCGCAGCCCCAGCAGATGGCAAATGGCGTAGGACAATTCGGCACGGTTGAGCGTGTAGAAGTGGAAATCGCGTACGCCGCCGGCATATAGCTTGCGGCACATTTCCGCCGCCACCGTCGCCGCGACCAGTTGCCGCGCACCGGGATGATCGTCCAGCCCCTCGAACAGCCGGTCCATCCACGCCGGGATCGACGCGCCACACAGCCCGGCGAACTTGCGCACCTGCCCCACGTTCGACACCGGCAGGATGCCCGGCACGATCTCCGCGCTGATGCCTGCCGCAGCGGCAGCATCGCGGAAGCGGAAGAACGCTTCGGGCGTAAAGAAGAACTGGGTGATCGCCCGCGTCGCGCCGGCGTCGATCTTCCGCTTCAGATTGTCGAGATCGGCCTGCTGATGCTCCGAGTCCGGATGGAGTTCGGGATAGGCCGCGACCGAAATCTCGAACGGATGCAGCTTTTGCAGCCCGGCGACCAGATCGGCGGCATTGGCATAGCCATCGGCGTGTGGGACGAACTTCTGCCCCATGGTCGGCGGATCACCGCGCAGTGCGACGATGTGGCGCACGCCCGCCTGCCAATATTCCTCGGCGACCTGATCGATCTCGGCGCGGCTCGCCTCGACACAGGTCAGATGGGCAGCGGCCGGCATCGACGTATCGCGGGCGATGCGGGCGACCGTCGCATGGGTCCGCTCGCGCGTCGATCCACCCGCGCCATAGGTCACCGACACGAATTTCGGTGCGAGGGGTTCGAGGGCGCGCACCGTTTCCCACAGTGCCGCCTCCATCTTGTCGCTCTTGGGCGGAAAGAATTCGAAGCTGACCGCACAATCGCCCGCCAGATCGGCGAACAGCGGCGCATCCAGTGCGCGCCGCGCTTCTTCGAGGTCGGAAATGGTAGGTGTCATGCTGCCTTCACCTCGCACACGTCGAACGTCCGCCGTGCCATCCAGAGTTTTACCGTCAGTTCGCCGCCGCCCAATGTCCGGGTCGACACCGGGGCAAGGCCGACACTCGCGAACCAGCTCAGCATCTGTTCGTCCGAAAAACCCAGACGCGCATGGGCATCGCGCTGCCGCAATTCCTCGCGCTCGTGCGGCGCGAAGTCGCAGATCAGCAGCCGGCCACCCGGTTGCAGGACGCGGGCAGCCTCTTCGATCGCCGCGCCCGGATGCTGTACGAAATGCAGTACGTGATGCAGCACCGCCGCGTCGGCAACCGCAGTATCCAGTGGCAATGCGTAAATATCCGCCTGCCGCAACTCCGCCTGATCGATGCCGCGCTCGGTCAGCTTCGCCCGCGCCAGCCGCAGCATTTCCGAAGACCGGTCGATCCCGATCGCCTGTGCGGCCTGCGGCCCGAACAGTTCAAGCATCCGTCCGGTGCCGGTACCGATATCGACCAACAGTGCGATCGGTGCGGAACCCAGTGCCGCGATCATCGCCGCCTCGACCTGCTCCTCGGCAATATGCAGCGACCGGATCGCGTCCCATTCGCCGGCATGTGCCTCGAACCACGAAGCGGCGGCGGCCGTGCGATCGGCGCGTACCGCCGCCAACCGCGCCCGATCGTCTGCGGTCGCGGCATCGTCCGCCGGCATCCACGCATCGAGTGCCGCCAACAGCGGATCGACCACCGCCAGCGTCCCGAGCGCGACGAAGACCCAGCTACCCTCCTTGCGGCGAACCGCCAGACCGGCATCGCACAGGATTTTCACGTGCCGGCTGACCCGAGGCTGGCTCTGGTCCAGAACCTGTGCCAACTCGCCCACCGACAATTCCATCGATCGCAACAGCGTCAGCACCCGCAACCGGGTCGCGTCGCTGGCTGCGCGCAGGATATCGAGGGCAAGAGCCATGGGTCATCATATAAAGATATCTTTATATGGGTCAATCGATCGCGTGCTGCTTTGCATCATCGTTGCGCACATGAAACCGTAGCGTTGCTGACGCGTTGGGCGGCGATCATAACGGAAGGGAAACCGCCATGAAAAAGCTTCTTCTGCTGCCAATCGCCGTCGCCGCACTCTCGATCGGAGCCTGCAGCCAAAAGACCCAGAACGAAACCGGCGAGGCCGCCGACGCCGTCGCCGCCGACGTGAACGCAACCATGGGTGAGGCCGTCAACGACGTTCAGACCGCGGGCGAGCGTGCACTCGGAGCGGCGGAGAACGCCACCGATCGCGCGGGCGAGAAGATCGAAAACGCCGCCGATCGTACCGGTGCTGCCATCGATCGCGGCGCGGCAAAAGCCGATGCGGCCACCGACAACGCCCAGCGCGAAGCCGGCCAGAGCCTCGAAAAGGCCGGGCGCGACATGCAGCGCTGACACACAACGGTTAGCAGGATTCAAAGGCCGTACCCCGATGCAACGGGGTGCGGCCTTTTCCGTAGGAAGACGATCGATGCGGCAGACCTATGTCCTACCCTTGCTGCTACTCGCCGCGTGTAGCTCGGGTGACGAGCCGAGCGCGCCGGGTGGAGTCACCGACAGCGAAGCAGCGGCGTTGAACGATGCTGCGGCGATGCTGGATGCGAACAGTGTCGACGCCAATGTGCTGACGGCGCAACAAAAGGAACCACGATGACCGATGTCCCGCTGCGCACTTTGGGTGCGACCGAACTCGTCACCCCACCGCTGATCCTTGGCGGCAATGTCTTTGGCTGGACGATCGACCGCGCCGAGAGCTTCCGTATTCTCGACGCGTTCGTCGACATGGGCGGCACGATGATCGATACGGCCGATGTGTATTCGGCATGGGTCGACGGCCATCGCGGCGGGGAGTCCGAGACGATCATCGGCGAATGGTTGCGGCAATCGGGCAAGCGCGACCGTGTGGTGCTCGCGACCAAGGTCGGGATGCTGCCCGGCGACGGTGGCGAAAAGCTGGCCCCGGCGCGCATCGCGGCAGCGGCGGAGGCCTCGCTTGCGCGGCTCGGCACCGACCGTATCGACCTGTATTATGCGCATCAGGATGACGAGGCGGTACCGCAGGCGGAGTATCTGGCCGCGTTCGGCCGGTTGATCGATGCCGGCAAGATCCGGGTCCTCGGCGCGTCGAACTTCCGGGCGATGCGACTGAAATCGGCGATCGATATCGCCATCGCGGAGGGCTTGCCGCGCTTCCACGTCCTGCAACCCGAATATAATCTGGTCAGCCGGCATAAATATGAAGGCGAGCTCCAGAATTTATGCGTCGAACATAATATCGGCGTTGCGCCGTATTACGGCCTTGCCGCCGGCTTCCTGACCGGAAAATACCGCTCGACGCAGGACCTGTCGCAAAGCGTCCGCGGCGCGGGCATGGCGACGTTGCTGGAGGGCAAGGGGGCGGCGGTTCTGGCTGCAATGGACGCGGTAGCCACGGAAACCGGTGCGACGCTCGCGCAACTGGCGCTGGCGTGGCTGGCCGCGCAGGAGGGTGTGGTGGCCCCGATCGCCAGTGCGACCAGCGTCGCGCAGTTGGAGGAGCTGGTCGGGTCGTGGCACGTGCAGCTGGCGGACGACCAACTCGCCCGACTGACCAACGCAGGCGTCTAGGGTTCCATGCGGGGGTGCCGGAACACCCCCGCCCCCAGCGTCATTCCGCAGCTTCGGCCAGTTCGTCGAACTCGGCGGCCTGCAGGAACCGTTCGGCGTCCAGTGCGGCCATGCAACCGGTTCCCGCTGCCGTCACTGCCTGGCGGTAGACCTTGTCCATTACGTCACCACAGGCGAACACGCCCGGTACGCTGGTGCGGGTCGATCCGGTCTCGACCGCGATATAGCCGTCGTCGTCGAGCGCCAGATGCCCGCGAAACAACTCGGTCGCTGGATGATGACCGATCGCGACGAAGCCGCCATCGACCTCCAGCATCGACAACTCGCCGGTCATCGTATCTTTCAGTTCGATACCGACCAGCCCGTGCGGACTGCCACCACCGACGAAGCGTTCGACCTGCTTGTTCCACAGGACGCTGATCTTGTCGCTGGCGAACAGACGCTGCTGCAGGATGCGTTCGGCGCGGAAGCTGTCCCGGCGATGGATGATGGTGACATCGTCGCTGTGATTGGTCAGGTACAGCGCTTCTTCGACCGCGGTATTGCCGCCCCCGATGACCGCGACCTTCTTGCCGCGATAGAAGAACCCATCGCAGGTCGCGCAGGCCGATACGCCCTTGCCCTTCAACAACTCCTCGCTTTCAAGGCCGAGCCACCGGGCCTGTGCGCCGGTCGCGATCACCAGCACCTCGCCTTCGTACACCTCGCCGCTGTCGCCGGTCAGGCGGAACGGACGGCGCGTCAGGTCGACATCGACGATCGTGTCCCACATCATCCGGGTACCGACATGCTCGGCCTGCGCCTGCATTTCGCCCATCAGCCATGGCCCCTGCACGACATCGCGAAAGCCCGGATAATTCTCGACATCGGTGGTGGTCATCAACTGACCACCGGGTTGGATACCCTGAACTACAATAGGCCCCATCCCGGCCCGCGCCCCATAAATCGCTGCGGACAAGCCAGCCGGGCCTGAGCCAAGGACAAGCATGCGGGTATGATGGATTACAGACATCGCGATATTTTCCGTTCGAGGCATTCGGCCCGTCTAATCAGAGCCGACATTCGAACGCAACATGGGGAATCCCGAACCCGCCGCAAGCATATCTTGGGCAGGAGGTCAAAGGACGACTGCGAGAACCACTCCCCAGAACGGGATCGCCAACAGGGTGCACAGGATTAACCCGGTCGTGTTCGGCGGACGATCGTGCGGCCCTTCGATCCCCGGACGGCGTTGACTAATGGTAACCATGTCCAAACCTCTCCGCTATCGTTGTTGAAGATGAACGAACAAAGCAGACAACGGTTCGATTTTGGGACACAAAAACCGGTAGCTCGTTCGCCGGTTTGGGCTTCTGCGACGCATCCTGCATCGCCGGGTTTGGACGGACGCGCGTTGTGATCCCGAACGACGGAACGGCAGCCCTTACCAGACAAAGACTATATTGACGGCAGGATCGTCCGATCTGACGGTTCGCAACCGGGTCGCCTAAACGTGACGAACAGCTAACCGCCTGGCACCCGGGCACGAGGCAAGGCAGTAGGTATAGGCGGTGTCCGATTAAACACTAAAGTCAGATCCGACGACGTCAGCTCACTCAGCTGATACGCAATGATACTGAACATGCAACTTCGCGCACACGAATATCACTTACCACATCGGATGCTATCGATGCTGCTTCAACAGGAATGTTGGAATGGCGTCCCGTCAGACATGGTCGGCAGTCCAGAGACCGGTAAGTCGAATGGACACGCCGTCGGTACTAATACGGTGGTAGCGAAGGAGCGCGACCACCACGACAGACCCCTCAAGCT
Organism: Sphingomonas sp. Leaf62; assembly: GCF_001421915.1. NCBI lineage: Bacteria > Pseudomonadati > Pseudomonadota > Alphaproteobacteria > Sphingomonadales > Sphingomonadaceae > Sphingomonas > Sphingomonas sp. Leaf62. Next base: position 80,922 of record NZ_LMLN01000007.1, read on the forward strand.
CTATAAGGCTTGAGACGGCGGGCTGCAGCTCGCGGCCCCCCTCCATCCCGCAGATATCCACGAGTCCCGCCATAGTCGCGGCTCGCTGATCTAACCCATACACGATGCGCGGCGTCGGGATGCGATTCCGACGGCTCTTTCGTGCGCCCATCGACTTCCCTGTTGGGAGCCGACCGATGTCGCTTACCCCTTCGACCCCCCGTGAAATCGCCCGCGCATCACGGGCGGTCAGCCGCGGCTTTGCAGCCAAGCTTTCTGGCCGCGAGCGCGGACACGATCGCGCAGTCCATCGCGAGAGCTATGACGTCCACGACAGCCGCGCGCAGGTGTCGCGGCGGTTGGCCGACGGCAGTGAGGCGGCAACGTTCGCAGTCGTCGACGCCTTGGTGGCGACCGCGCGCGAGTTCGACTTATTCGAGCGAAGCAAGGGCAACGGTCGGCCGCTGAAAGATACGGGGATCGTGGTGCTGCAAGCGGTGCTGCGGCATCACTGGCACGAGTTCAAGACTGGCCGGATCGACCCGGCCCTCAGCCAACTGATGAAGGTGACCGGCTATGTCCGACAGACGATCGTCGACGCGCTTGCTCGCCTCGACAAATATGGCTTCCTGGGATGGGTTAGGCGCACGATACGCTTAAGCGATCCGATGCCGGGCGGTCCGATTCGCCAGCAGACCAACAATTCGTATTTCGTCGACGAGGCACGCATCGCCTCCCGCGCCGGACGGAACGTCCGCGACCGCTTCCGCCAGCTGCTCGCCCGCGCAAAAGCCCGGATGGTCCTTCGGGCAAAGCAGCGGTCCACTACGCCCCCCCTGCCCGCGCCCAGCCCCGCTCCACGTCCCGCCGCCATCACCGGGCTCGCTGCCGCCCTCGCCGCCTTGGAAGCCGCCGTCGATCGAGGACCATGCCCGAGTCTGGATAATGGACTGTCTCCCCCCTCAGAATGAAGATCAGAAGGTGTCGCTTCCGCGACACGCATCAATAGGCAGCACCACCCAGCCCAACCGACCCGCCTTGCGTTTTGTCCCCGCCTGCCACCGCCCGGCAGACGCACCGTCACGTCCAGCGGACGTTGCTGGACAGGGCGGCTGCGCCGCCCCGAGGCTAAGCGACGGGGACGAGCACGGACCGTGCCGAAAAAGCCTCCCCGCTCCCCGGGGGGACAGGTCAGGCGGCCGGGAATAGGAGATCGGCCCAGATCTGCATCAGCCGGCGGCGGGCGCGGATCTGCTTCGAGCGATTGTACGCACCTTCGACCTTGATGTTGACGTCGACGTTCCCCTTCCCCGCGTGCGCCAGCGCGCGATCGATCGTCACCCGCTCCGCAGGCATCTTCTCGTTCAGAATGGTCGAGAAGGTGGCGCGCCAACCGTGCGGCACATGCCGACCGGCAAAGCCGGCCTTCCGATACAGGCCGCCGATCGCGCTCTCCGACAACTGGCCGAAGACGAGATCCGCATCGATGCCGAACGCGCGGACAATGCGCAGGATCTCGACCGCCTGCCGCGACAGCGGCACGAGGTGGTCGAACCGTGCGTCGCCCTTCTTCGCCTTCGCGAGTTTCATGCGTGCCGCCGGCACGCGCCACACTGGCGCGGCCGGCCCGATCGCGTCGCCCGTCCAGTCGAGCCCCTCGACCTCGTCCCAGCGCATGCCGCGCAGCGTGCCCTGACGGACGGCGGTCAGCGCGAGGAAGCGCGATGCCAGATCAATGATCGCCGGGCCGCCGGCGGCGGTCGACGCCAACAGCAGCTCGCGCGCGTCGTCGAGCGTGATCAGCGCCAGCTGCTCGCCGGCGATCGGCGCGGCCGAGAGCGCATGGCGGACCGCGACCGACGGGTCGACCTCGGCCAGCTCGTTGGCGATCGCGTAGCCGAACACCTTCGATATGCGCTGGCGCAGGCGCTTCGCGGTCTCGATCGCGCCGCGCGCTTCGACGGCGCGCAGCAAGTCGCGGATGTCGCCGGCACCGATATCGTCGACGTCGATCGCGCCGATCGCTGGGAACACGTCGCGCTCGAGGCTGGTGATCACGTCGCCGGCGTGGACGTCGGTCCAGCTTGACCGCCAGTGCGCGTGCCACCCGCGGGCGACGGTCTCGAACGTCCGGTCGACCTCGACACGCGCTGCGCGCTCTTCACGCGGATCTCGCCCGGCGCGCAGTGCGTCCCGCGCAGCTGCTGCCGCCTCGCGTGCTGCCGTCAGATCGACGTCGGGAAACTGGCCGACAGTCAGCAGCTGCTCGCGGCCGGCGACGCGGAATCGCACACGCCACGATTTGAGCCCGGTCGGGGCGACATACAGGTGCAGGCCCTCCCCATCGGAGAGCTTGTAGGCGCACGGCTTCGGCCGCGCGGATCGCACCGCGGCGTTGGTCAGCATCTAGTTTCCTATCTGAAAGCACGAACCAATGTGCCAATCAGGCACATCCCATTCGGTTGTTTTGCGATCGGCCACGGTGCACAGTTTGGCCGTGGCCCAGCGGTTGGATTTCCGCACAGTTGTCCGTCAGGCCGGGCCATCCGCCGGCGAAACTGCATTCC
>NZ_LMLN01000007.1:83491-89778 GCF_001421915.1 Sphingomonas sp. Leaf62
ATTGCGCAAACCCGCAATACCCGCGCTGATACCCTCACTCAGCAGGGGTGGTTTCGGATAATCAGTTCGGTCACCTTCGTGCCGGCACTGGCGGCATGCCCCGAGACCGTCCACGTCGTCGCGACTTCCTCGATCGCGAAACGGGCGAACGTCCTGCCGGGCCGGGTGCCTCAAGAGGCGATCGCCGACCCGTCGATCACGATCCGGAAGCGGGTCGACGCGCCGATCGCCAGCGTGCCGATGTCGAACACGATATGGATCGAGTCATCGCCCTTGCGCTTCGTGCCGACCGGCAGCGCCTTGATCGCATAGGGATCGAGCGTTGGCGGGACAGCGATCGCCAGCCCGATCGTCGCGCGCGGGTCGTCGCTGCCGACCAGCAGCACGCGATCGCCCGCCATCGTCGCCCGCGCGCGGCCGCGCTCGACGATCTCGTTGACGGTCTCGTAGGCACCGGGCTGATCGAAGTCGATCAGGCGCATGTAGCGCAGGTCGATCAGCTCGGCGGGGCTGCGATTTGCCAACTCGACGTCAATCAGAATGCGCTTGCCCTCGACCAAGATCCGCTGGTCGACGCCGATCCCGTCGTCCGTGGTACCAACGAAGCGGATCGCTTCGGCCTCAGCCGACACGGTGCCGTCGATCTGGTGGTAGCCGGTCAAGACCGCCGAGGCCGACTGGACCTTCTTGCCGCCGGCGCGGTGCGCGGTGACGAAGCCCTCGACCGAGCGACCGTACAGGACGGCGTCGCCCATCAGCGGGGCGGTCGCGTAGCAGAAGATCCCGCTGCGCAGATAGCCCCGCTCGGCATCGGTCGGGATGCCGGCCGGCAGCGCGCCAGCGGTACCGAAGCTGCCGAGGCTACCGACGCCAAGCGAATAGAAGTCGGTCAGCAGGAACGCTTCGAGCCCGCCGGCAAGCGTGGTGAAGGTGCCGGTGCGGACCTTGGTTGTCGGGGACGGTGCCGGTGTCGGCGCTGGCAGCTGCTCAATGACAGGCGCGGTCGCGCTGTAGGTTGTGCCCTCGACCAAGTAGACACGCTCGATACCTACCAAGAAGCAAATACGGGTACCCCAGCGATAAACGTACTTGCGCTTCTTCTCGTCCCACTCGCCTTCGGTAGTGTTGAGCGCGGCGGGGAACTTAATTTGCTGGCCGTGCTGCAGCTTCGGCGTCTGCCCATGCTTGACGATGATGGTAGGTACCATGACAGCTCCATTTTTAGTAGGGAAGGTCGCGGCAGCGCACATGCGTCGCCGATGCGACGTCAGACGGTTTTGAGCCTTGTTCTGACGGCAGCATTTATTGCGTCAGTACAACGCAAAAACGCCCAGCCACGATGGTGACTGGGCGCGTTTTCATGGGAATGAAGTAACGGTATGGCTCAAGATGAGCCATTACCAGTTTCGAACGTTAGAGGTCGGCCGAAGTCGCTTATGCAGACTTGCTGAAACCAGTAACCGTCGCCCGGTTCGCCCATGGCAAGCGGTACATAAACCCCGCACGGGCAACAATTAGAATGCGCCGGACCTGCAACGAGACGGGAACGACGATCAATACACCGAGCGGCACCAAGGCGTTTGCCAAGCTGCCCAACCGTCCGGCACCAAGTTCGGCAACGATCGCGACGTAAAGCGCGATCAGCGGGACCTGCGCCACATAAATAGGCAGTGTGTTCAATCCAAGATATCGAAGCAGCTTGCTGGGCCGGTCAAAGCTATCCAAGACGCGCGCGATTATGAAAAGTAAGGCAACGCCGAAGATCGACGCCCCAAACCGGAACACGGTGGCAATGAGCCCGGCAGCGAAAACCGACATGCCGAAGCAACTGCAGAAGGCCAACAGAGCGGCAACGATACTATAACGGATTGGCAGACTGCCCAACCCCGTGATCGATTTTGGGAACATGGCAGCGGCGTAGAAAAACACAAAATATGAGAGCGCGTTGCGGTGCGCGAGGTTAGCAAGCACGCCGCCATCCTCCCCGGCTGGACCGTTTGCGAAGTACAGCGAGACTATTGACACTACCACGGCGACGCCCGCAACAACCCGCTTATCGAATGGCTGCAAAACTTTCGCCAGCACGAAGAACAATGCGAGGCACCATAGGAACCAAAGGCCAGTCGTGGGCATCAGGATTGCCCAGCCAATTTCTGACAGTTCTGTACCCTCGGTCGGGTTGTCGGGGTTCCGGATTAGAAATGCCGAAAATAGCCAACGGACGATCGTCCAGATAACGAACAGCCAGAGGTACAGCGCAACCTTGTGCCGAAGCAGGTCTGACCACGACTTACGCAAAGCGGACCCAGCAAAAACGCCCGATGCAGCAAAAAATAGGGGCATGCGGATCGGTGCCAGAAACGCGTTCAGTTCGTAGACCCGCCACACGTTGATATCGGCGGCCAAGGCCAACTGGCCCACATGCAGCATCGTCACCATTAGGATCGACAGTGCCTTTGCAGCGTCGATCCATTCGACACGCTGTTTGGTAGTCGTGTGCATAAGCCCCCCGGCGGTCATTCGCCGCGCCACGCGGCGGCAAACAACTAGCACGGACCGATCGATGGGAACACCGTTGCCCGATCAGAGGCCGTGGTGTATTCTCCGACATATGAACGACCTAATCCGCATACTGTGGCAAACCTTCAAGCGGGTAGATGCTGCGCTTGTTTCGTTCTTCTTCGATCCGCCGCCGAAGCTAGACCGCTGCCCCGAATGCGGGGGCACCGACCGCTTCGACGGGCGTGGCACGTGTCAGCATTGCGACGCGATCTGAGTGGTAGGAGCGACGCGAACTACGGGGAAGCGAACTGCTAGCACGCAGACCGCTGCTGAAGATATCGCCGCACACTGACGGACTGTTGCGATTTAACAATCGCTCACTACACTGTTCGGCATGAAGAGACGTAAGTGGACCAGTGCGGAGGATTTCTCTCGCGCGGCTCGTCGCAGAACTGCCGGCCAGCTGCTTGCGGTGCTGTTCTTTGTTTCGCAAATCGGTCTTTGCGCATGGGAAGCTGTGGAGGCTCACCGGAACGGGGCCGGCGAGCGCTCACCGTTCGCGGTGCTGTTCTGACGACTAGACGTTGTACTTCCACTCCGTCTTCATGTCAGCGCGCATCTGCGCAATCTCCGCATCAGATTGAGCCGCCGCAGAGAACACGTCGTGCGCCATCTCGCCCGCAAGGCCTGTCGATGGGTAGCGGCTCGCCTGATTTGTCGTTCCCTGACAGTTGCCGATCGAATAGCGAGCATTCCCAGTCCAAGGCGACGCGGAGGAATGCGGTACGGCGGTGGCTACCCGCGTGTCATCGACCCAAGCATCGCTCGTTCCGTCACCATTGTGGCGGACAGTGATCAAGTGCCAGACGCCTTCAGTGATCCGCCCGAGATTAAGATCCGAAGTGCTGGACGTATTCGCGCCATAACGGAACGACGAGTCCGCCGTCGCCGGATCGCGCTTGACGATCGTCATATTGCGCGTCGACGTAGGGCTGACCTGCTCGGAAAGACCGCCGATGATGCACGTTCCGGACCCGACATCGAACCTGACCAGCCACGCTTTCGTGAATGCGGTGTTGCTTCCCGTCAGAACCGCGGCGGCAGGCACAACCGCACCGGGGGCGTTCTGGGCGGACTCCAGCACGGTGGTGCCAGCACCGTCCACACCGTTCTTGTTGAAGCGCGCGACAGACTTGCCGTTGAGCGCGTTCGGAACACGCGACGGGCTCGATGTGACGGTCGGTGCCTTCGCGAGATCACCTGCGCCGGAGACCGCGTTCCCGAGCGCCGTGAAGTCGCCCGATGCCACCGCGTACGAAGCATCCCGGCTCATGTCGAAGTTCGCGACGAGCGCCGGCCAAGACTCGAAGGCGTATTTACCGGCGGCTGCCGGCGCAGTCACTCGCAACGTGAACTCCTTGGTCGCAACCTGTCCACCGTTGTTCGTGCCGGTGATCGTCAGCGTGCGAGTGTCGACCGCACCGGGGGTGCCGTCGATCAGATAAGTCGTCCCGCTGTAGGGAAGGTCAGACGGTAGGCCGGCGACCGTTACCTGTTTGGCCCGCCTGCCATCATTCCCCGTTACCAGCACGCCGCAGTTCACCAACGGATAAAGGTCGAGCTTGAACGGCTTTCCCAGCTCGATCGTGATCATCGACGGGATGTTGATGACCGGTCCGACCTCGATCGCGATCCGGAAGACCTTGCACGAGCAGCCGGCCCGGATGACGTACATGCCGACGTTAAGCCGGCCTGGCGTCGTGAGGTTGATTGCCAGCTCACGTGTCGAGGAGTTGAAGGTAACGCCCGGCGGCAAATCGAGATAGAATTTGCCATCGGTGGTGCCGCCCGGTTCGTTGGGCTCCACCATGCACGCTTCGATTTTCTCCGTTACCGGCTCGCCCCACAGCGCCATCTGGGTCGGCAAGACCACCGTTTTGCTCTCGCCGGACGCAACCTGAATCAGGAGCGGAGCTACCTGCGGTACGTAGTGCTTGTTGGGCACGTACAGCGCTATGTAGCCGTATTCCAACCGGCTCAGGCCGGTCGGCCTCGGGACGTTGTACATGTGATTGCTGAAGACCGGGTGGTACGGCTGCGCCAGGACCTTCTCCGGCCGCTTGGCGTACTGATATCCGAGCTGTCCCTCGAGATAGAAGTTGACCACGCCCTGCGCGTCAGCGTGGAACGCCATGGTTTTAGGCGTGGACCAATCCACGGTGACCGGATCACTGCCGGCGGAGTCCGTTTCGGACCGGGTGACCGCGTCCCACGCGTTGATATTGAATTCGAGCTGGCGGCCGTCGCCTGCGCCGCTTTTCTTCGATGCCGCTTCGTAGTCGACTTCGACGTCCCCGCGGGTGAAGCCCATGTAATTCATGAACCAGGTGGTCATGTGGTCGCGATAGTTCGCGAACCGCTGCTCCTCCCATTTGTAGACGAACGGTGCCGTCACCATCACGTCGAAGGCACCGTGGGCCATCGACGACATCGTGTTCTGGTTGGCAAACGGGACGTGCTTGTCTTCGCCCGCAGCCATTTCGCGCTGGCGCAGCGACAATTTTCCGCCGGACTGAACGATGATGTCCGACAGCGATGCAATCGGTTCGCCACGATTACTGTCGAGGTGACCCGTCCAGTATGGATCGGCGTCAACGCCGCCAAGACCGGTGGAAGCGCGGGGCTGCTGGCCGGGATCGAAGATCAAATAGTTGCCACGCGTCGGGCACCAGCGGCCGAAACGCTGCGCGGGCGCGGGGCCCATCAGATCAAGCGGTCCGTCGAACTCGTCGCCCCAGACGAGCTTCATGCCGGCTTCGGGCCCGGACGTCGCCAGCGTGTTGATCGCAACACCGCCAATGATGCCGGTTTGCGTCGGTGTCGGCGTCGGTGCGGCGACGAGCGGAAGCCGATCGAGCGGCATCGGCACGGGATAGGCACCGGCACCCGACGCCACGAGGGCCACGGCGGCGGTATCCGTCAGGTCAAGCAGCACCGGTACCCGCGACACATATGCCGGCGGGAAGTAGAGAACCTTGGTCATGGGTATGCTCCCGCAGGATCAGCGCGGCTGATCGGTGGTGCAGCCGGCGGGGGCGGTGCCGGTGCTCAGGATGGAGTCGAGGCAGGTCCGCTCGTGGCGGACGGCGACGGCGCGGACGTTGCCGCGGCCGACGGCGGCGACTGCTTCGGCGAGGCGCTCCAGCAGCTCGCCGAAGAAGGCTTTCGGCACCGAGACCAGCTCGCCGTCCTGCGATGCGGCCAGCGGCCTGATCGTCTCGGTCCGCGTCAGCGCTTCAGGGAGCGCCGGCAGCTTCGGCCGTTCGGTTCGTGCGAGCGATGCCCGCGTTGAGTTCGTCGCGCAGCCGGTCGACAGGCACGACAGGAGGAGCAGCGCCGGCAACAGCCGGCGGCGTGGCGTCGAGTGCATCGCGCAGGTCCTTGATGGTGGAGCGGAGAAGGGTTTCGGACAGCACGTCCGCGCGCGCGGTCCGGTCGGCGATGGCGATCGTCACGTCGGCCGCGAGGCGCTCGTCGGCGCGCGCTTCGGCAGTGCGCTCGCGGTGCTGTTCGCCGATCGCGACCCGGGCACTGGCCCCGCCGGCGGACCGGCCGGAGCGATAGACCAACCCGATCGCCAGCCAGATCGCGCCGGCGATCGCCAGCACGGCGACGGCGATCGCCACCGGCTTCGCGGCCCGGGTTGGCACTCCGAGCCCGAGCGCCAGCTTGGCGAGGCCAGCGATCACAGGAAGAGGTATTCGCCGCGAGCGTCGAAGCTCGGG
>NZ_LMLN01000007.1:89793-91181 GCF_001421915.1 Sphingomonas sp. Leaf62
CTTCGCGGTCGGATATTGCGCCTTCAGCTCTTTCAGGATGTCGAGCAGCGCGGCCTTCTGCGCCGGCGTGCGCGTGTCCTTCGGCGTCTTCCCGTCGCTGGCGACGCCGCCGACGTAGCAGATGCCGACCGTGGTGCGGTTATGCCCTTCGACATGCGCGCCAGCGGTACGCAGCGGCCGACCGACCTCGATTGTGCCGTCGAGGCGGATCACGAAGTGATAGCCGATGTCCGACCACTTCTTGGCGAGGTGCCAGCGCCGGATCTCGGCCGCATCGACATACTGGCCTTCGCGCGTTGCCGAGCAGTGCACGACGATGCCGGTGATCGCGCGATTGATCGGCTTCCGGACCGCGCGCAGCCACGCCGGCACCGCCCCGCCCAGCAGGCCGAGCCGCTCTGCAACCGCCGGCTGCGGCATGCCGCGGGCGATGATCACCAGGACGAACAGTGCGCCGCCGATCCATTCCTGGAACCGGTCGGGGATCAAGGCGACGACGTTGGGCGGCAGGGACTGCCATGCCGACTGTAGCGAGACCGGATCGATCGCTGCGAACAGCGAGACCAGGACGCCGAGCACGGCGATGCGGACCGAATGCGCGCGCGCGAGCACGCGCCCCCGGTCGAGGAGCGACGTCAGCATTTCGAATTTCCTTTGGAAAGGGCGGCTTCAGCCGCGAATATTATCCACGACCGCTTGCGCGATCGGCAGCACTGCACCGACCAGCAGGAGGAAGATTCCGCTATCGATCATCATCGCCGTGCCTCCCGATCCTGCTGCGGGACCAGCACGTCGAGCTTCGCTTCGATCCGGGTGGTCCGCTTGTCGATTTCCTGCTGCTGCTTGGCCATTTCCTCGAGCACCGTGATGCGTCGGCCCTGTTCGTCGAGCTTGGAAATATAGCCGCCGCCGGTCAGCAGTCCGCCGGCGATGAGTGCGCCAACCGAAGCGGCCGGCATCCACGCCAGCCACCGCGGCGCCGGCGAGGGCGTCGTATCGGTCATCGCAATTCCTTCAGGTGTCAGGGCTTCGGCGGCAGGCCGAGGAACGCCGTTTCCACATTGCGCAGGCAGTGGCCGGGCGCTTCCCCCAGCAGGACGAACAGTCCGTCGATCGTCGGCGCGACGATCGCCGCCCAGCGCGCGCCGCGCAGCTGACCGCGGCCGATATAGCTGCTGATCGTCTCGTCGGCCGAGGGGCAGGTATCGGTGAGGCGCAAGAGGTATGCCGCCCCGACGATCGCAACCTGCGCCAGCTGGTCGATCGACACGAGCAGCTGCATCACCACGTCAGCCAGTCGGCGCATCGGGCCACCCTCCATCGACATCGATCGCTGCCACCGCCTCGACGTCGATCGCCGCCTCGATCGCCGCGCGCTTCGACAGCGC
>NZ_LMLN01000007.1:91282-91909 GCF_001421915.1 Sphingomonas sp. Leaf62
AAGGAAGCGCGCATGGGGCAAATCCGTATCGCCGGGCGCTGGTTCGAAGCCTGCTGCCTCTGTCCAACGCCAGACCTTCCCGGCCACCTCCTGCACGTCGCACGGCACCGGATGGCAATCTGGTGGTACGTTGACGAGTAAGGTTTCCAGATCCTGTGCCGCAATGGTCGACCGGACGACGCCATCTGCGTCCTGAACGATAGCGTACCGCTTCACCTCTTCAGCTCCGAGATCGTGACGGTCGGCGTAGCAATGGACTGGTTCTTCGGCGAATTGTTGGTGACCCGTACGATGTACGTGACCAGCACCTGGCCTGGTGTGTCCACTGCCCAAAGGCTGAAGTACGGGGCCTCCTGAAAATCGCCCGTTGCAACCGTCGTATAGTTGCCGTTGACGACCCGCAGCAGGATCACGCCGACCCGGTTGTCGGGTCGCGCCATCTCCACACTGTACGAACTGCCCAGCTTTACATCGATCCTCAACGTACCACCCGCGCTGTTCAGCGATACGGTGGCGACGTCGGCGGTTTCATACTGGCGCAGGAACACGCCGTTGCCCGACGCAACGACGGTGTTGGTCACCGCTTGATTGGCGATTTTCTCTGTGATGATGGTGCCGTTGACCAGC
>NZ_LMLN01000007.1:91914-116138 GCF_001421915.1 Sphingomonas sp. Leaf62
ACCATTCGATTTCGAAAGGCGAACCCTAGTCGATCCGTCGCCAGTGGTGCCGACCACCTCCCAATAAACCGACGTGCGACCATCGGCGGCGGCTAGTGCGGCTGCCTGCTGCTGCACCGCAGCGGATGTGCCGTTGTAATCGCTTCGCAGCGCCTGCACCGTCTGCGCCACCGCCCCAGCCTTCGCATCGGCAATAGCCGTTGCGCGGTCCTCGATCCGGGCGGACAGGATGTTACTGGTCTCGTCAATCCGGCCGTTGACCGTGCCGATCGTATTGCCGAGGCCGCTCGCAGCCTCACCGCGCAGCTGCGCTTCCAGCGTCGCCGTCCGGCTCGCCGCCGCATAGCGGTTCGGCAGATCGGCGATGACGTCTTCGCTCGACTTGATCCGAGCGTTCACCGTCGCATCGACATACGTGATCCGGTCGTTCACGTCGGACGTGTACTGGTTCAGCGCGCTCGGCTGTTGCCGCGACATCTGCGCTTCAAGGGTGGCCGTACGTGATGCCGCAGCGTACCGATTCGGCAGGTCCGCCAGCACGTTCTCGCTCGTGGCAATCCGCGCCAGCACGCCGCCGGGCGCGTTCAGCGCGGCATCGGCCTTGCCCGCCTTGATCTCGCCATCGGTGGCGGGACGAAGCGACAGGCGGTGCCAGACCATGTATTTGGGAGCCATGCCGCGACCGAAGCCCGACCACCCGTGCATGGCGTGGACGTTGATCTGGTCACGGCCATCGAGGTCGACCATCTTCGTCCACGACCGGGTCTCGCCGGGCCGATCACCGATCACGCCGTTGATGTCGGCATCGGAACAGAAGTCGATATTCCAGACGCCGTGGAGCGTAACGCCGGCACCGCGCGCGCCCGAGGTGTCGAAGCCGGCGGTCACCTCGATCACCCATTTGCCAGCGCCGGCCGTGTAGATCGTCTGGACGAAGCCGCTCTCGACGTCGGCGACGTCGTTCAGGGTCTGGACGCAATACTGACCGCCACCACGCCCCGGGGCCAACCGGTTCGTGCGGAAGTTGCCGCCGCCGATCCATACGTTCCAACGGGACGGCAGGACCGCGCCGTCCGGCCAGAAGTTGAAATTGTCGTTGAAGACGATGCTGGTGCTGACGGCCGATGCCGCCGCCTCCAGTGTCGTCGCGCGCGAACCCAGCGCGCGATCGGCGTCGGCATAGGCGTGCGTTACCTCTTCCGCCTTCGCGCCAATTCGGGCGTCGACCGTGCCGAGGCTGGCTTCGATCGACTGCGCCCGTTCGGCAAATGCCGCGTCAGCGCGAGCGAGTGCGTCGGTCGTGTCCTTGACCCGCGCGACCGTGCCCAGCAGCACCGGAGAGGCACGTCCAACGCTGTACGGGTTCCAAGCCGTCTGACCTTCGCGTGCCGCTCCGACATACGGCCGCAGGAACCACGCGTAGCTGTTGGCCTGACCTGCCAGCGTGTCCTGTTTGCGCAGGATCAGATAGCCGCTGATCGCGCCGTCGGGCACGCGTGTGGAAACGATGCCCGCGCGAGCATACGACGCCAAGGCGCTGCCCAGATCGTCGACCGGTCCGGTCAGCGGCGAGTGGATTGCCGACAGGAAATTACCGGCCGCATTCCGGAATGCGAGGATCACCATCACCTGCGCCCGATGACAATTCACCAGCGCCGAGAATTGCAGATACTCTCCAGCCATGACCGGGAATGCGGTGCTCCCCCAATCGATATATGCCGACCCGTCTGCCGTATTCGGTGCCCCATATTGGAGGATCGACAGCACGTTCTCACCGGGCGGGTGGTATGGGTCGCCGGCCGCGTTGAAGCCGAGGTACGGGGCGGGATCTAGCGGACCGCCGGGCGCATGAATGCCGGTCGACCAACCGTCCAAGGTTACCAGATCACTATTCGGCACCATGTTGCCGCCGCCAGTGGAGAAGGTCGCCTCGACCGTGTCGACACGCCGCCCAACCGCCGCATCGCGATCAATCGCCGTCGTATCGACGCGGCTTATCTCGGCTCGCACGTCCCGGTCGTCATAGCCGCCTTCGGCCACGATGCTGTCGATCCGCCGCGTGAGAGCGCGGTCAGCGTCGGCATAGGCGGTCGTGATCTGCTCGGCCTTCGCCGCGATCCGGCTGTCGACCGTGCCAAGGCTGGCCTCGATCGCCTCGGCTCGCTGCGCGAATGCTTCGTCCGATCGAGCGAGCGCATCGGTCGTCACCTTCACGTCGGCGCGAACGGCATCATCGCCATCCTTCACGCGAGCCGAAACCGTGGCGATCTCGCGCCCCAGCGCGCGGTCGTCATCGGCCCGGACCGTCTGCTCGGTGGCAATGATCGCGCGGAGGTCACGATCATCATAACCGCCGCTTTCGGCCACGATCGAATCGATCCGCCGGGTAAGGGCTTCGTCGGCTCCCTGCGCCCGGGTTGCCTCGGCAGCGAAGTCGCGCACGGCATCGTCGAGCACTCGATCGGCGGCATCGATGCGGGCGTTGGCATCGGCCGCCGCTTGATTGGCCTCCTGTCGGGCCGCATCAATCCGACCGTTGGCCGCATCGATGCGGTCGTTGGCCGTCGCTACCGCCTGGTTGATGGCAGGAATGGCGACGTCGTTCATTTCATCAACGAGCGCCAAAATGGCTGGTGCGGGTCGACCACCGACGGCGGCCGTGTCCGCAGATGTGTTCTCGCCGGTTACGTCGGCATAATCGACCGGGCGCCCGTTGCCGACAACAGCACCCCACGGCAACGGCACATCGACCGCGACGTCGTCGAGGATCTCGCCGCCGGTCAGCCGCGGCGTCGCCGGCGCAGTGCCAGTACGGCCGAGCGCGAAATCATGCTTCGCCGCCGTCTCGCCGCGCAGGATCAGCTCGACGGTCATCGAGACCGGATCGAAGGTCCGCTTCAGCACAACGCACGGCTGATTGACGAGGCCGTCGTCGGGGAGGTGGACGATCAGCAGGTCGCCGGCACCATAGCGACGCAAGCGCGGCTTGCAGGTCAGCACGATCTCGCCCAGCTCGCGCGCGTCCAGCAGCTCGTACGCGGCGAGCTGCGCGGCCTGGTCCTTCGACTGGACGAGGTTGTACTGCCGCTCCTCGGCCTTCTCCTCGCCGTCCTCGGCAAGGTAGCTGGCGATCGTCACCGCGGTCGACGGGACATATTCCCATTTGTGGGCAGCCGAGCGGTACTTCGGAATGATCGTGTTGAGCCGGCTTTCCCAGCCCTGCATCGCGCCGATCTCGACGTCGTCGGTCGCGAGGTCGTATTCGGTGATGGTGTCCAGCGCGACCCGCGGTGCCGACAGCTTCAGCCCGAGCTTGCCCCCAATCCAGCAGCGCTCCGCGCCGCCGGCGATCAGGATGTTCTTGAGGTTGTCGTCGCGGTTGCCCGGCTCATGAATGACGCCGTCGACGTGCCAGCCATTCGCGTCACAGACATTCGCGAGCGCCACAAAGTCGGCGACGCGGATGCCGTCGACCGGAATGCCGATCCCGAACGTCTTGCGGTAGGTCGCGTCCGGGTTGTTCTCGTCGCGCTCCCAGGTGCCAAGCGCATAGCGCAGGCCCTGCAGACCGGGGCAGCGCGTCCATTCCCACGTCGCCTTGGCGGCGGCGAAGGCTACCTTGTCGGTCGGGCTGGCCCAGCGATGCGGGCCGCTGCCGCCCGGATAGGTGCTGTCCTTGCGGGGATCGTATGCCAGCACCCCGCGCCACACGGCGCCGGTCTGCGGCGTCCCGGCGGCGAAGCGCTTGCCGTCCTCGTCGAAGCGCAGGCACCAGGAGATGGCGGCATAGCTCGACAGCTTGTGCTGCGGCCCCCAGGTCTGCGCGCCGTTCCAGTGCGTCGACAGCGCCGCCGGTTCGGGCGTGCGGCCGAGCTGGTGATAGACGTACAGGTGGTTGGCGGCATACCCCGTCGCGGCGTTGCCGTTCAGGGTGACCGGCACGAAATCGAGATACGGTGCGACGAAGCCTGCGATCGGGCCAGCGCCCGAATAGACGTCGACCAGCACCATGTACGGGTTGTTGACCTTCGAGACCTTGCCGCCGAAGCCCTCGTGGTTGATCCGGTTGCCGCCGTAATAGGTCTCGCCGATCAGATACGGCTTGGGCTGGTTCGCGCCGATCAGGACGCGATTGACGCTGCCGGTCATCGCCGGCGGCTTCTTGGCGGTCAGCTGTGCGGTGACGTTGGCCGCAACGGCGATCGCCGCGGCGATGGGCTGGTGCGGTCCCGGGATCAGCGCGGCGATGCCGGCGACGGTGCCGATGAACTTGGCGACGCCGCTCACAGCCGCCACGCGCCCTTGAACGCCTGCGGGATGATGTTGACGATGCCGGTGCCGAGGTGGTCGGCATGATAGCCGGCGACCAGCTGGCCGCCGCCGATCGGGCCAGACCCGGTCTGGCCGGTGGCGATGACGATCGCGTCGAACGGATCCTCGTCGCCGCTGTCCATCAGCGCCAGGTCACCGATCCACATCGATGCTGGCGCGATGCGCGGGAGCATGGAATCGAGCAGGCTGGCGAGATCGGGATGACCGGTCGCGCGGAGTGCCTTGGCAGCGCCGATCGCCGAATAGAAACGCGGGATCGTCGGCGGCCGATGGCCGAGCGCCCGCATCTGCGCGCGCGCAAGATGGATGCACGTGCCGCCGCGGCCCCACGAGAAGGACCGCGCGCGGAAACGGGCGATCACTTCCGACGTCTTTTCGGCGCGGGTGTGGAGGTTCATCATGCGCGCTGCACCCCCCGCGGAGGCGACACGACGCCCCATGGAATTTCGACATCCATGCCGACGGCGTTGTCGAAGCCGCGTTCGCGCGGGAAAACCCGCTGGTGCGCGGGCGACGTCAGCGCGTTTCCGTCGTTGCGGATCAGCAGCCGCTGCGACCGGGTGACGCACCCGATCTCCAGCGCGCGCGTGCCGGTTGCCCGGCGCAGGACCGTCTTGTCGGTCTGCCAATCGGCCATGAGGTCGGGTTGGCCGATGATCAGGCCGGACGCTTCGTCGACCTCGGCAATCCACATGCGCAGCCGGGAATTCTGATAGGCTGGCTGCGACAGCTCGACCGCGCCGGCGACGTCGCGCGGCAGGAAGGTGATGGTCCCGGCCGGCAGCTCGTCGCCGGTGCCCTCGGTCAGCGCCTCGAACATCGAGACGGTGCCGAAGACATCGTCCGACGATTGGTACAGCTGCCCGTCGAACGGCACGACGCCGCCGTCACACAGCAGGATGTCGCGGCCGGGCAATTCGAGCTTGAGCAGCCCGACGAGGGTAACCCGTTCCATCAGGCGGTCTCCTCGATCACGAAGGCGATGCGGGTGTTATGGTCGACCGCGAGGTCCCATTCCTGCTCGCTGCCTTCGATCAGGCCCTCGATCATCGGACGAGCGAGGTGGACGCGCGCGCCATCGGCGAACGACCGCCGCAGCATCGTATCCGCGACCGACAGCGTTGCCCGGCCGTCGACGCCGGCGGTGACCTCCGACCCGCTGTTGTGCAGGTAATGCTGACCGCTGCTGCTCTCGATCGAGAACCAGAAACCCTCGCGCACCACCGCGAACGGCGGCAGGCCGCGCACCTGGATCGAACCGCCGGTCTGCCCCGCGCCGTCGACGACGACGCTGGTCCCGCACCCCGACTGGTCGACCGACAGCAACGGATACGGCACGCGCAGTCCCTGCCGCTTCGCCCGGATCAGGCGCGACACGACGATCGCCGCGCCGGCGGGACCATCGAGCGGCGGCAGGGTCAGCGAGATCCGGTAATGCGAACCCAGGCGGTTGACGCGCAGCGCGCTCGCGCCGCGCTGGACGCCGCCGCGATCGACGAGCGCCGGGGTGGCGCCGTTGGGCGCGATGTTGTTGGGTAGGAGAAGCATTACAGCCGCTGCCGCGCCTGGATGGAGGCCCTGCGGTTCGATGCGCGGGTCGTTCGTACCGAAACTTCGCCGCTGATCGACTGGACGCGCGGTTCGAAGGTCTGCCCTTCACCGACCACCAGCTGCACGATCGTCGGCAGCGACCGGTTGTCGTTGCCCGGCCGGCGAATGTCGACCATTTCGCCCTTGGTCGCGCGGAAGGCGACCAGATTGGCATCGACGCCCGACATGCCGCCGACAGTGAACGAACCGCCGGTCCGGAACCCGGGCAGCACGCTGCTGCCCCCCGTCGTCGACGGGGCAGGCGACGCGCTTCCGGTCGCGCCGCTCTTCTTGCCGGTGATCGCGCCCAGCACGCTCCCGATCGTGTCCCAGATCCCGCCGCCGCTTCCGCCGGCGCTGCCACCCTTCAGCTTGTCGAACAGGCCAGCGATCAGGTCGGACAGCGAATTGAGCGCATCCTCCATCCCCTTTGCCATCCGGTCCTTCCACCAGTTCTTGAAGAAGTCGCCGAGATTGCCGTCGAGCGCCGCGCGAACCCCGTCCTTGAAGGTCTGGCGGAAGTTGCCGGTCATGCGCGCCTTGTCGGCCTCGTCCCATTCGGTGGCGGCACGGCTCGTCGCTTCAGCGCTGTCGACGCCTTGGCTTTCCAGCTCGCGTGCGCGCCGGCGGACATCGCTTTCGCGTTGGAGGAGGCGGATACGCTCTTCGCTGTCACCGCGCGCCCGGGCCAGATCGATCTCACGGTCGCGCCGATCGGCGTCGAACCACTGCGCGCGCACGGCCGCGCGCGCCTCATCCATCTTGACCTGGTCGGCCTCGGCAAGCCGGGTCGCCTCGGCAAAATTCTTGGTCTGCTCGTAGTAGAACGCGATCCGGCGCTTCAATTCGGCCTGCCGCTCGAGGCTCTCGATCAGCGCCTGATCATTGCCGAGGCGTGCGACATCGAGCGCGGCCGCCGCCTGCTCGTCGGCGATTTCCCGCGCCGACGATTCGGCGCGTGCAGCGGCGATCGCCGCCATGTCACGGCTCGCAGCGACCCGCGCCTGGTCGACGGTCAGGCCGGCACGTTGATACGCCTCGATCTGGCGTGAGAGTGCAAGGCGGTCCTGCAGACGCTTTTCCGCCGCCTTGTCGCCCCGCTCCCGTGCGGCCTCCAGCTCGACCTGCAGGGCGAGCTGTTCGCGGTTTTCCTGATCGTGGCTGGTGTCGCGGCCCTTGCGCTCGCGCGCGGCGCGCGTCTTCTTCGTTGCCTTGGGATCGTCGAAGCTGACGTTGCGGGTGCCGGGAGGAGCCGAGACGCGCGGCGCTGGTCGGGTCGCAGGCGCTGCCGGTGCCGCCGGCGTCTCGTCCTGGCCGACGCTGCCCAAGCCGAGCCGTTCCTTCATGGCGGCGTATTTATCGCCGATCCACTTCGCGGCGTTGCCGATCCACGTCATCAGCCCGCCGAACTTGTCGACCAGCCATCCTCGGACGCCTTCGTAAACGCCCTTCGCGGCGGTCACGACCGTGGGGAAGGCGTTCGCGACATAGTTGACCGCGGTCTGCACGGTTTCAGCGAACCACTGGCCGATGCTCGCAAAACCGTCGCCCAACCATGCTTTCGCCGCGGCATAGACCAGCTGCAGCTCGGTCCCGACTTCGGGCACCAGCGCCGCCGCCATGTCGACGATCGCGCCGCAGACCGATTCGACAATCCCGACGACCGCCTGCCACGCGCCGGAGAAATCGCCGGCGAGCAGCGCCGAGATCACGTCGACGACGCCGCTGACCACATCGACCAGGCCGCCGATCGCGGCGATGATCACGCCCAGCGTCCGCTCGATCACCTCACCTGACACGACGATGCCGGCGGCGAGACCAGTGCCGAGGAAGTCGCGCAGATTGCCCAGCCATCCCATCAGCGTCGCGAAGGCGCTGCCGATCGCGCCGCCGGACAGCTTGGCAAAGATCGCCTGGCACCTGTCCATGATCGCCGACAGCGGCGGGCCGAGCGTCTCGCTCAGGCTCTTCCACACCAACGCCAGCGCGTCGATGATATAGTCCTTGAAGACCAGGAACGCCGTCACGGCGATCCCGATCGGGCCGGTAACGCCCAGCATCGCCCGGCCGAGCATGGTCAGCACGCCGCGCAGGCCGACCTCGCCCAACAGTCCGATAATCGTCGTCACCGGCGACACGACCAGCGCGACCAGTCGGCCGATCATCCCGAAGCCCGACGCGAACTTCGCGATGATCACCTTGCCGATCGTGCCGAGCATCAGCACCAGCGGCCCGGCGGCGCTGGCGAGCAGTCCGAAGGCAACGCCGACCTTTTGAACCGCCGGGCTGGCACCAGCCATCGATTCCAGCACCGATGCGAAGCTGCTCTTGATCGCGGTCATCGCCGCGGTCAGTCCGGCCTCACCGATCGAGATCTTCAGGCTTTCGAACGCATTCGCCATGCGCTGTGTCGCGGCCGCTTCGCCTTCCAGACGCTTCGAGATCTTGCCGCCGACGTCGCCGCCGGCGATGGTTCCCTGCAGATCGGCAATGCCCTGCCGACCCTGCTCCATGAGCCCGATCGCGGTCCGCGCCGCGTCTGACCCGAAGATGGTCTTCAGCGCGTCGGTCTTCGACTGGTCGGAGAGACCGATCAGCGCGCCCCGCAGGATCTCGGCCTGTTCGGCGAGCGGCTTCATCCGCCCGGTTTTCAGGTCAAAGAAATTGATACCGAGCTTGTTCATGGCGCGCTCGGCCTCTTTCGAGACGGGCACCAGGCTCTGGATATAGGTCTTGAACGACGTGCCGGCGTCCGACCCGCTGCTGAACTGCGTGCTGGTCGCGGCGATCGCCGTCGCGAAGTCGGAGAAGGACACGCCGGCGGACGCGGCGACGCCGCCGCCCTGCGCCACCGCCTGCTGGAAATCGATGAAGCCGAACTTGGACGCATCCAGCGCGCCGACGACATTGCGCACTGCGCCGGGCAGCTGGTCGGCCTTCACCTTGAACTGGCCCATCACGTCGGTGACCAGCGATGCGGCATCGGCGACGGGCGCGGCGCCGGCGGCGGCGAGATCGAGCGCCGATTTGAGACCGCCACCGAGAATGTCGGCGGTGGCGACGCCGGCGAGGCCGAGCGCCTCGATGCCGTCGGCCGCTTCGGTCGCGCCCTTGCCGACTGCAGGGCCCAGCGATCGCGCCTGGTCGGACAGCGCCTTCAGCTCGCCACCCGACACGCCCTTCAGCGCCGCCTCAACGCGCTTCATCGACGCCTCGAAACCCGACGCCGTCTTGTTCGCCGCTGCCCCGAGGGTGGCCAGCGGCACGGTCAGGCCGGCGGTGATGCTCAGGCCGAGGCGCTGCGTGGACCCGGCAAGGTTGTCGAGCTTGCCGCGCAGCTGCTCGAACGCGGTCGCGAGCGCGCCGAGGTCGCTGCGCGCCCGGTTGACGACTGGCGTCCAGTCGGCGGTATCGAGGACGAGGACGCCACGAAGGGCGCCGACAATCGCGTCTGCGCTCATACGGCCTCCTTGCCATCGTCTGGCCCCGCGACCGCCGACCACATCCGCGCGATCGTCAGCATCTGGTCGCCGGACATCGCCCGGCGTTTCGGGGTGCGTTTCTTCGGTTTGATCAGGTCGGCGAGCGCCGGCATGCGCTTCGCCCTGGTCAGCGCCGCGATCGTCCAGGCCGTCCACGCGCGGTCCGCGTGATCGGCTTCAGCCTTGCGCCGCTTGCCCTCGACGATCGTCGCCAGCAGCCGCGGCGTCGATCGCCAGTAACTCTCCGGGTCGAGCCCCAGCTCGACCCAGATCGTCAGCGCTTTCGACCAGTCCCAGGCTTCTTCGCCGGTCCGTTTCCCACCTCGCCCTCAGGCGCGGCGTCGGGGAACGCGGCCTTGAACGCCTTGCCGATGATCTCGCCGGCCTGTTCGACCCCGAGGTCATGGATCAGGCGACCAGCCTCGATGTCGGTCATGGCGCCGTGGTTCGCCTCAAGCCCGATGCGGAACACCGACCGGAGCATCGACGCGCTGGACAGCTTCGACCCGACATCGGCGACGTCGATCTCGAGATCCTGCTCGATCGTGCAGAGCGCGTTGAAGTCGTACAGCAGCGTGAAGCTGCCGCCGGCGGCGGTGAAGGCGATCTCGCCTTTGATCGCGTTTGCCATGGTGATCAGGCCCCGCCCGGCGCCGGCGCGGCGCGGACGATCGAGCCGCTGACGCGACCGGTGATCTGTGCCGTCAGGCGGTCGTTCAGCGGTGCGGTCGGCTTGAAGCCGCGGATCAGCAGGTTGAACGACCAGACCGCACCGTTCGGCCACGTGAACTTGAACGGCACCGACCGCTTGGTCGCCTTGGCGCCAAAGATCAGGGTTTCGGTCGCACCGCCCGGGATATAGTTGATGCCGAAGGTGCATTCGCCCGGATCGGTCATGCCGCCGATGAATTCCTTGAACCCGTCGGGGCTGGCGAAATTGCTCACCTCGATCTCGTCGTCCATCTGCTCGGGCGGCTCGATCTCGAACGGTTCGCCGATATCGGTGTACGTTGCGGCGGCGGCGGTGGCTTTCATCGCAATGATGATGCCGAGACCCGTCATCGCCTGACTGTTACCTGCCATGGTCGTCTTCCTTGCTTATGAGGAGTGGTGCCACGCCATCACGTCGACGGCGGTGCGGAAGGTCGTGGCCGGGTCGCCCCGGCTGCTGTCGTTGCGGACATTGGCGATGCGGACGCTGTCGAAGGGCGCGCCCAGCACCTTTCCCTCGATCGCGGCGATCGCCGCTTCGCCGATCTCGTCGGCAAGGCCGCGGCTGTTGCCGAGGCAGTCGAGCTGCAGGCGCGCGCGGCGAAGCGACTGCGCGCCGGAATAGGTCATCGAGCGTGGATCGCTGACCAGCAGGACCACGATTGCCGGCAACGGATCGCCCTCGGGCCGCTCGTCACGATAGACCCGCGTGCCGACCAGCGCCGCGATCCCGGGGGCAGCGAGAAGGGCATCGCGAAGCGCGGCCGAGACGGACATGATCAGCCCTTCGCCGCGCGGTGGAGAATGCCGGTCAGTCCATCAGCGACCGCCTGGACGATGTCCGATTCCTGTTCGTCCCACGCCGGCCGCATGAACGGGTGCGCCTGCGTCGCGTCATACTCGCGGCCCGACGCCGAGATCTCGGCCGGACGTCCCATCTCGACGTCGACGGCGTAATACGCATCCGGCGTCGGACCGACATAGGCGGCCAGCTCGCCCGAACTTTCTCCCTCGGCCTGGTCCGACACGGTGATATCGTCGCGCAGCTTGCCCGAGCGGACCGGCACGATCTGGCGCGTCCGTTCGGCGACCGGTTCCAGCGCCTCCATCAGCACCGGGACCACCTGGTCGCGGTCCTCCAGCGCCTCCCCGACGCGGCGCAGCCGTTCGTCCATCTCGTCGAGCCCCTCGATGCGGAACCGCGGGCGCATCAGTCGACCCTCGCCTGCGCGGTGACCTCGATCGCGGCCCGCTTGCCCAGCTCGGCGATCGCGCGGACGTCGAAGGTCTGCCCATCGTCGACCAGACGATCGCGCGGCGTCAGCGCGGCGATCGTCGGCGACCATGGGAAGAAGAACCGCACCGTCTGCCAGGCGACAAGTTGGTCGGCACCAACATCATCGGTCTCGGTACCGGCGAGATCGATCCGCGCGGCGCTGAAGGTGCCGGCGTCGGAAAAGCCGGGTCCGCTGTCGCCGTACCGGTCCTTCACGGTGGCGCTGACCTGGACAAGCACGTCATGGTCGAGCAGCGGAACGTCGCAGATCCAGCTCAGACCATGGCTGTCGCCTTCCGGCGGGAGTGCCAGGACATAGACATCGTCGCCGACGATCAGCGTGTCGCCGACGATCGGCTCCTCGATGTCGCGCGCCTGGATGTCGAAGGTCTTGCCGTTGCTGACCGGGCGCGGCCGGACGGTACCGTCGGTCTCTATGCGCAGGCGCGGGATGACCGAGATCGGGCGGCTCGTGCCGTCCGTGGAAACATAGACCGCCGCCACCGCGCGGGGGCCAGCGAAGAGCGTCCCCAGCCCGGTGGCGAACGGATCGGCCATTACAGCGTGACGCCGTTCAGGCGGACGCGGTAGACGGCGTCTGCGACGGTGGCCGCCCGGGTGGTGGCACCGATCAGTACCGTGTTGGCACCTGCGGTCTTCGTGTACGTCTTCAGCGCCGTATCGAAGTAGATTTTGGTGCCGGGCGCCGCGTCGCTGTTTGCGGCACCGGCGGTCTTCGGGAAGGCAAACACGCCTTCGACGTCACCCTCCACTTCTGCACCCTGCGCTGCGTCGCAATTGGCGACAGCGAACAGCGAGCCGACGACGAAGCCGGCACCCGAGGCGACGGCGTAGGGGGCAACGAACGTGCAGGTCCGGCCTGCGTGCAGGAAATTCTTCATTCGGGTTCTCCCAAACGACGACGGGCGGCACGATGGCCGCCCGCGTCAAAGGTTGGTTGGGACGTCGCCGGCGGATTAGCCGCCGGTACGGTCCAGGCCGCGGTGGTCGATGACGGCGGCGGCGAAGTCGAGCGACGCCTTCAGGTCGACGCCGTCAACGGTGAAGCCCATCCGGTTCGACAGCTGCACACCCTCGGCACCTTCGAGATAGGTATATTCGACGGTATCGATCTGGCTGTTCGACGCCGCGGTATACCACGCCGACGTCGACGTTTCGTCGAGCAGCGGCTCGACAATCGGCTCGAGCGCTGTCCGGCCGCCCGAACGGAATTCGTTCGTATCGGTCGACTTCGCCGGCACGAACTGCGCGCTGGTGAACTGGTAGGCCAGTTGCTCCTGATCGGTCGGCACGATCAGGTGCGTCGGTGCGAGGTTCAGCAGCTCGCCCTGCATACCCTTCTGCTTGCGCATGCGAGTGCGACTGGCGCCGAGCGACGTGACCGAGATCGCCGCGGCGGCGCCGAGGTTGCCATGGTCGGCGTGGAACAGCGGGACGCCATCCGGCATCTGCTTGTTGTCGGTCAGCTGGGCATAGACCGTACGGTTTTCGAGGCGCGCGGCTGAGCCGGCAAACCCGGTCAGGATGCGGTCGAGGGCGTTCAGGTCATCGTTGATGATGAGCTGACGCGACAGGCTGACGATGCGACCATAGGTCGTGATGCCGTAGCTGACCTTACCGTCGGAGAAGGTGCCGTACCGGAACTCGCCGCCCTCGTTGACCTTCATCAGGTCGGGCATCGCCGACATCTGGACGACGTCGATCGACTTGAAGTTCGGCGCGTTGGGCGCGCGACGTGCCCACTGGCGGTAGGTCGGCTGATGCTCTTCGTACGACGAGCGCAGGCGGCGGCCCAAAGCATTGGCCATCAGCGCCGGGAAGTCCGAGGTGGTATGCAGCGCGCGTTCGGCGATCTCATGCGGCGTCATACCGCGCGTCGAGATACCGCTCGATCCGAGCAGATCCTCGGCCATACGCAGCAGGCCCATGCCGCGGAACTGCCGCGATGCCTCGGGCAGTTGCGAACCAGGCGACAGGCGATGCAGCACCGCGTCCGACATGGCGCGCGCCATGCTGACATTGTCGCCGCCAGCGGCGGGCACCCGGTTGACGGTCGGAGCCGAGCTGTCGCGCTCGGCGAAACGGCGGCCGATATCGGCCATCAGCCCGTCGTGGGTGAAGGCGTTGGTCGCATGGCGGACGAGCAGTTCTTCACGCGCAGCCCCGTCGAGACCGGCATTGCGCGCGGCGGTCAGGACAGCGTTCGCATCGACGGTCGCCTGTGCCTGGCGCTGTTCCTGGGCGGGCGCGGCCGGAGCGGCAGGGGTGGCGGGATCCTGCCGCTGTTCGGTACCGGCAGGCGCGGCCGGGGCGGTCGGAGCAGCGGCGGTGGTCGGGGCGGCCGCAGCCGCGCCGCCCGCAAGGTTGCGTCGCATATCGTCTTCCTCTTGATTGCCGTGCGGTTGGGGATTGCCCGGGGCGGATCGAACCACGGCGTTCGGATCAGCGGGAACGGGGACGAGACTGGCCTCGAGCAACTCCCAACGGGTTGCGCGCCACGTCTCATGGTCGTTTTCATCGATCGCGGTCCGCTGCCATGCGGTGACGCGGTACCCGATCGAGATTGCGCGCAGCTCGCCACTGGCGACCCGGGCCTCGATCGCACGGCCGGCATCGGAATCGGCGAAGGCGACGACGCCGATCAGTTGGCCGTTATCGATCCGGGTGGACAGGACGCGACCAATGACGCCGGACAGCGAATACTGATTATGCGTGTCGAGCAGCGGGCAGACGCCGCCGGCGACGCGCGCCAGATCGATCGCCTCGGCCGAGATCTCCAGCTCTTCGGTGAAATAGTAGCGGCGGACGCCGGTACCCGCCGACAGCACCACCTCGACGGTCCGCGCGGCGGCGTCATAGCTGTCCGGGGTGACGGTCAGGCTGCGCTCGCCACGCCCGCCCGTCTGCGGCTGCCGTCGCTCCTCGGCTTCGTCGGTGGCCGGCGCCGATCGTGTTAGCGGCGCGACCATCATCGTCGTCGCTGCCATCTTGGCGAAGTCGGACGCGGGTCGCGCGGCCGCCGCGATCGTCGCCACACGCGCGCGATCGGGCGACGTCGGCGGCGCCGTCGGTTTCTTTTCCATCACGTTCTCCGGAGGTCAGGCGGCTTCGTCGGCCGCGTCGGTCTTTTGCTTGTCGTCGGACTGACCCGACGTGGCGGACTGGTCGCCGCCCTTCGCCTTGCGAGGATCGCCGTCGAACATGAACCCGGGCGCGATCGCCGCCTCGGCCGCCGCCAGGTCCGCCGCATATTGCGACAGGAATTCGACGTAATCGTACCCGCGCTCTTCGACGAGCTGGGACAGCGTGACCTTGCCCATGCGCAGGTTGAGCAGGTCGGCCTGCGCATCCTTGTACGGATCGACCGAAATGAAGCCCGGGGGCGTGAAACGCCACCCGAAGTTCGACGTCGGCAGCAGCCCGGCCGCCAGCGCCGCCTCGCGGTACCGGCGCGCGATCACCCGGCACAGCTTGTGGATCACCACCAGCCACTGGATGCGCTCCATGCGCCGGCGGAACCCATGACCGCCGGCCCGGAACGAACTGTAATTTACCCGGGAAAAGTCGCCGGTGACCTGCTCGTACATCAGCCCGGCCGCCGCGGCCGCTTCACGCAGATACTGCGCCGCCATGGCATCAATGCCGGCATCGGCCATCGGCGGGTTGAAGGTGACCTCCTCGTTGGGCAGCAACCGGGTCATCATGCCCGGTTCCATCCGCTGTTTCTGCGGCCCGAAAGTCTTCATCCGCTTGGTATCGGGATCGAGCCCGATCTGCATGTCGGGATCTTCGGTCTTGATGAACCCGACCATGCACGCGGCGGTGCGCTTGCGGACCAGCTCGGCCTCGAAATAGCCGCGCAGGTTCTGCAGCGTCATGATCGCCGGCGCAAGCAGCGGCATTCCCCGATCCTGCCCCGGCCGCAGCTTGTTGTAGAGGTAAACGATCTCGCCCGCCGGCACGCGCTCGCTGACCATCCGACGCATCCGGAAGCTGGCAACGTCACCGGGATGCGCTGGGAACAGCCAATAGGCGACCTTGCGGCCCTGCGCGTCATATTCGATGCCCCGGTCAATCCACCCGCCGCCGGCAACCGCGCCGTCCTTCATCGTGTCGATGAAATCCGGCTCCATCACCTGCAGCTTCAGCGGCGCGATCTTCACACTCGAATCGAACTGCTGCCGGCGGAAACGAATGATTGTGGCACCGCTTTCGCCCATGCCCTTCACTGATGACCAGACCAGCCCGTTGAGGTCCTGGTCGTCGTCGAAGTCGCATTCCTCGGACCAGTTTCGCCATCCGGTGGAGATGGTCTTGGCGTTACGACCCTTCACGCCCGTAGGCGCGCCGACGATGCCGGTACCGACGATGCTGTCGGCGTAGGTCTCGACGATCTGGAGCGCATAGCCGTTATTGCGCACGAGGTCGCGCGATCGGTTGCGGACGATCTCTTCACCGCCGGCGATCTCGGCATTGGCATTGCTGCCCGGCGTCATCCAGTTCGCCGTCCGATGATCGCGCTTCGCGCCATCATAGGCGCGCGCCTGCATGTCCATCGCGCGGCGGGCGGAGATCCGTTTCAGGCCTGCCATCGGGTCCCACCATCCGACGGCGCGATCGAGCAGGTTCATCAGAACGACGCCACCGAGCTGCGCGACGTCGATCCGACCGCCGCCGACCCAACCTCCGCCTCCATAACGCGCAGGGTCTCGCGCATGTCGGTCAGTGACCGGTACCGGACCTCGCTGCCATCGGCATAGCGAACGCTCGTGGCGCCGGTGGCGATCGCGCGCTTCAGCGCGACGATATCTTCGGGAGTGAACATGAACTATCCTCCGAACCAGCTTCCGCCGCTGCCGCCGCCATCGATCCAGCCACCCGACGATTCCGCCCATCGCTCCGGTTCGGCGACCGGCTCCGGTGCCGGTTCGACGTAGCGGTCCAGTACCGCGGCGGCGGCGTTGTCGAGGTTCACCCCGAGGTGGATCAGGCCCTGGAGCGCGGCGTACCCGTAGACCCGGCAGTCCGACGCCTCGTCGGCCTTGCTCTTCGGCGTTTCCCAGGTGGTGAAGCGGCGGCCGGCCTTGATCTTCAGCATCAGCTTCGGCGCGAGCATCTGCTCGTACCACCCGATGTCACGCGACTGGTGAACGTGCATGTACCCGGCACCGGGCTTGTCGAGGCCGAGCCGCGACCGGATCGTATCTTTCGCGGCATTGGTGCCGACGATCGTCGGGCGGTACTGCGCCTTCTTCTTCGTCGACGGTTTGACGGTCGGCCATACCGGCGCCCGCTTGCCCGCCTGCTCCGACGCGCCCTTCACCGCCCAAACCTTCCGGCCGAGACGGTCCTTCGCGAAGCGGTAGACTTCCTGCGTCCGGTGGCCGCCTGAATCGATGCACGCCGCATCGACGGTGAACGGTCGCCCGTCCGCCCGCCGCCATACGCGCAGCAGCTGCTCGTCGACGCGGTCCCAAGTCTCTGCCTTCGACGTGTCGCCTTCGATCACGACATAGGCGATCGACCAGCTTTCCTCGCCACGACCCCAGCCAATGAATTCCAGCTCGACGCGATCGTCCTGCGTATCGCCGCCGACCGTGATGACCGCGACACCGTCCGGTACCTCGGCCGGCCAATTCTCTGCCCGGGCCGCGAGGACCTCCGCGCGCAGATCCTTCGACGCCTGCCGCTTGTGCGGTCGCCCGCGCTGGGTGTTGTCGAACACGACCCGGAGATCCGGATCATTCTCGGCCGCCAGAAACTTTGCCGCCTGTTTGGGCGGGGCATCTTTCGGCCAGGGACTGAATAGCTTGCCGGCGGTGAAGCTGGCATGTTCGTTGTCGACCGGCCACTTGCCGCAATCGGGGCAGCGCGCCCGATAGACCGCGTGCCGGTCCGATGCCCACCAGTCCCACACCGCGGCTACCGGATCGGCTTTACCGCCTTTCCAGTGCGCCTCGAAATCCACCATCGGGTCGCGGTGCTGGCCGCAGCAGTGATACGGCTTCGTCTGGTGCCAGCGGGTCGTCTGAAGCGCGGCCAGGTGCTGGCCTTGCGTCCACGGCACCCCGCATGCCTCGCAATGGATCGCGGCGGTCTTGGGGTGGTGCGCGACGACCACCCCGGCCTCGCTGTAATCCTTGTCCCATTCGACGTTGCGGAAGAACTCGAGGAAATTGCGGTGACCGCAGTGCGGGCAGTCGACCGACGCCTGTCGCTGATCGCCGTCGAGATAGCTATCCTCGATCCGGCTCTCGCCCGATATCGTCGGCGAGCAGGTCCGGATCGACAGGTAGCGCGGAAAGGTCGCCTGCCGCTCGTCGCCCAGCGCGATCGCGTCGCCCTCGCGCGTGATCACGTATTTGTCGCACTCGTCGTACAGTGTCACTTGGACCGGCCGGCGCGCCAGATTGTCCGGGCTGCCGGCACCTACCATGGCGAGGAACCCGCCGGGGAAGCTCTTAAAGGTGAGCGTGTCTTCCGCCGTCCGGGTCTTCCGGTTCCCGACCAGCTTGCGCAGCTTCGGGGTCGCCTTGATCAGCGGTCCGATCCGCTCCTTCGAAAACCCCTCGACCGCGTCGTCCTTGGGCTGGACCAGCAGCATGGGACAGGGATCGAGGTGGATATGATACCCGACCACGCTCTCGATCAGCGCCGTCTTCATGAGCTGCGTGCAGACCATGAGCGTGATGACGTGGACGCCGGGCTCGGTGACCGCGAGCATAGGCCCGCGCGCCGCCTCGACCATCGACGTCCGCCACTTGCCCGACGTCGACCCCGCGCCCTTGGCCAGCTTGCGGAAATTGTCGGCCCACTCCGGCACGCTGATGCGCGGTGGTGGCGTCATCCCCCGGCGCCAAGCGCGCCGTAGCCGCTCCTCCTTCGGAAGCTCTTGGCTAGTCTTCCTCGAACGCCGAGGCTGGATCTCCAAGGTCGTCGAGCTGCTGCTGGACATGCTTGATCAGCGCCTCCACGACCGGGTCGGGCGCGATGCCCAGCTCGGCCGCGATCATCGGCCCGACGCGCGCCGGCCAATTCATCCAGGCATCACGAAACTCGCGCGCCTGGTCGAACAGGATCGCCTCCGCGACGCCGATATCGATGACGTCGCCGGCCTCTTGCATGGTGGCGAGGAGGTTCTTCGCCGCCGCGCCGTTTTCCTTCACCCGCTCCGCGTCGGCACGCGACAGCATCCGGCCGGACAGGAAATCGGCGATGAAATTGTCGATCTGGACGGAACCTGCGGACAGGTCCGCTTCGGGCGCGGAAAGTGCGGACACCGACGGCGGGTCCGCACCCCTGTCCGCACCCTCCGCAGCCCGTCGATTTTGCTGCCGCCAACCGGTGCCGGCAAGCGCCGCATCGATACGATTATCGGCCGTAACCGACAGTTTTCCGGCCTTTACGGCATTGCGCACCAGTTTGTCGCTGCATCCGTCGAGCCGGGCAAATTCGCGGAAGCTGACGAGGTTTACGGGTGCGGACATGACAGGTGCGGACACCTTTCAAAACTCATAGCTGGCCGAACCACGCGCGTCGGAACCCCGTATGGCCCCGGCCCCGGGGGAGGACCCGCGACCGGGGGGGTGTCAGGCCGAAGCGAGGTCGAGCTTGATGCCCTGCCATTTGCCGTTGTGCGCGGGGCGACGATAGCACCGCATGTACAGGCGCGAACCCATCACCCGGAACGAGTCACGGATCGCATCCATAGCGCGTTTCCAGCGGGGATCGTCGCTTTGCACCTTCAGCAGCATCAACAGGCCGGCACGGTTGATCTGGCCTTCCTTCTCGACCGAGAAGGCGTTGTTTACGATCGCGCGCAGCTCAGGTGGGCTGCCGCCTGCCCATTCCGTGAGGCACTGATCGACCAGCGACTTGGCGGTCAGCAGCTCGGGACCAAAGTCGAACAGGTCCGCGACCTGCACCTTGACCTGCTGGCATCCGTCGAACGTGGTCAGTTGAATGTTGCCCTTCGCGCCACCGACCGTTGCGCCATACTGCTGATCGAGCAGTTCCTGAAGCGAACGGATCTGTTCGAAGGTATCGATGCGGAACTGGGTAAGCGCATCGGACATGACCTGCGCTCGCTGGATGATGCCACGCACCATCTCGTCAACCAGCAGGTCGACCGGCTTGACCGCAGCGAGCGGCACGAGGTTGCCCTTCGCGTCCCGCAGGTACAACTCGCCGTTGACATCGATCGCGCCGGGGTGGCGCTTGTCGGTCACGCTGCCGCTCCGGGCTGTCCTGCTACCGTCTGGCGCAGCGTGGCGATCTCGCGGGCGATGATGTCCAGCAAGCCGCGCGTGACCGGCACGACCTCGTCGGCCTTGCCCTCGGCTGCTGCCTGAAGCTTCAAGATATCGACCCGTTGCATCATGCTCACCAGCCTGCCTTGGTCCCGTCCGGGCTGACGTAGCGCGGCGGATTGGAAAGGGGGCGACACCCGCCCCGCGCGGCCTCATCGAGCCGGCGGGCTATCCGGCGCGCCTCGTCGGCCAGCTCTTCCACCAACCGATGGCTGGGGATGCTGGCGCGACCGCACGCGAGGAGAAGGTCCATTTCGTCGGTGAGACGCTCAAGCTCATCGAGAAGCGGGCTGCTGTGCGGCATCGCTATCTCCCGAAAACGACAACGCCCGTCAGCCAAGGGGGGAGGCTGACGGGCGAAGGACGCAGGTGTCGCTGCGTCGGATTTGGCCGATCTATGGCCGTTCGGGGAGTGGCGAAAATGTGCGAACCTAGGTGATGGTTGCATGCGCCTGATCGACCGCCGCCCGATCGATCTCCTTGCAGACCTGACCGAGGACGCGGGGCCAAAGGTCCAGCGCGTCGATCAGCAGCTTCTTCGCCCGGCGGTTGTGCATGCGGTACCGCTTCGCGACGACGGTGAAGCCGACCGTTTCACCGACCACCATGTCGAGCACCGCGCCGATCGGCCCGTCGATCGCGGCGCGCCACCGGGTATAGGCCACTTCATGCCGGACGCGGCTCAACGCCTCATAGAACGCGCCATCGCCGCGACGGCCGGAATCGATCCGCGTCTCGAGGCTGGCGGTGCGCACCGCGACGTCGGCCCCGATCCGCTCGGCGACTATTGCGATCTCGACCGCCGCCGCAAGCTGGTCGGCGTCGATTGCGCCGCTGTGCCACAGGCGGGCCAGCGCGCCTTGATGGGTGCGGCTCGCGCGTTCGTGGGTTTCGATGGTGCCTTCGCGCTTGTGATCCCAGCGATCAGCCATCTCGGCCCGGCCCTTACGGAACGCCCGTTCGGCCTTGGCAGCATCAGGATGACGGCGCGCCCAGTCGAGACGATGCTCCTCGGCACGCGCGGCGATCGCGCGATCGATGTCGCTCGGCTTGCGGCGCGGCGGCGCTTTGGTCGACCAGCCTACCCGCGGCCGAACCGACGCGGCGTTTGCGCCAGCGTGCGCTTCGCGCGCTGCCCGGCGCTCCGCCATGGCTGTACGATGCTCGCGATCAACGATCGCCCGCATCACCTTCGCTTCCGCCGCTGTCTCGATCCGCACCGTCATTCCCCCAACCCTCTACGGCTGAGATGTGATCGAGCGCGGCCGGGACGGACAGTGGCGTATATGTGGGCGGGAATAGCTCCAGCGTTTCGTTGTTGATGTGCCAACCTTCGCGGCGCAGCTCGTTCAACACCGCCTCGCGTCGCGAAGGCAGCACGATGCCGCGCGCCTTCCCGCGCTGCCGCGACACCCGGCCGGTCCGTTCGAGCGCCCGCACGGCATCGCGCGCGCGATGTCGATCAACACCGATGCCGGCGGCAATCTCGCCATAGCTCGGCGAAGCGCTGTGTCGGTCCCAGTACCGCTCGATAAAGTGCAGCGCGAGTTGCGCACGGCTCGACATCTCGGCCGTCAGTCGATCGCCAGCATCCATGTTCACCCCGGTGTCCCCGGATCGAACATATGCAGAAAATGATGAAAAAGCACGGTCCGTCGCGTGATGTTCACAGCCCTCCGGTTCTCGGCGGTTCTCCAGTAGGTACGCGAGCCATTGACGCCATGAAGTCTATCGTTGCCTCGGTGCCGAGCGATCGAGCGATGTCATGCCAAGCCGCAAGCATGCCGTTACGGCGACATACGCTTGCGATCAGCTCGCTAGGATAATCAATGTCGGTTTGTGTCGCTGATCGCCAGTATGCGTCGAACGGACGGCGATCACCGTCCGAATGTAGATGTAACAGCGCCAGCAGCGCGCGAAGTTCGGCACTCGGCATAAACGGCTCGCGCTTTGCTCGCGACGACATGCAGTACAGCGCCGCCAGCCCGATTGTGATCGCCCGAGTCTGATCCATTCAGAACAAAGAGCGAACGAAATCCAACATTGCAAGGCGCTTTTGCCAATCGGCTTTGGCAACAGCGGCGGACAATCCGTCCGCCGCTGCCTTGCGAAGTGCCCGGAAAATAAGCGACTTTCCGTCGCATGTGCGGGACGATACCCCCTCGATACCCACGCCCCGGGATGGCAGAGTGCCCGCATGTGTAACCGTGCTCGATTCGCCGGCGAACCGACGACGCTGTTCGGCTCCGCTGCCAAACTGTTCGGCGAACGTCCTCGCGACAACCGCTTCAATCCGCAGGAGCTGCGGCCCAAGGGCCGGGCCTATGTCATCCGCGAACAGGATGGCGAGCGCGCTTGGGACATCATGGAATGGGACGTCCTCGGCGGCCAGGCCGCTTGGCCGATGACGAACGTTCGAAAGCTCGGCCTGCCGCAGTGGCGCAAGCTCGCGGCCGACCCCGCCAACCGCTGTCTCGTGCCGCTGACCGAGTTCTGCGAATGGACGCCTGACAAGCACGACCTCGGCGACGGGAAGCCGCCGCTGAAGGGCGAGATGTGGTTCAACGTCACCGATCAACCGACCTTCGCCGTTGCTGGCTTCTGGCAGGCCACGAAGGAGGGCAACGGGTTCACGATGGTCACCTGCGACCCGAACGAACTGGTCGCGGCGATCCACCCGAAGGCGATGATCACCGTCCTGCAGCCGGACGCGATCGACACCTGGCTGCGGGGCTCATACGACGAGGTCGTTGCGCTTCAGCGGCCCTACCCCGCCGAGCACATGTCCGTCCGCGGCCCGGTCTTCCCGACGCGGAGATCCGCTGGCTGACATGCGCTCCGTCGTCCATAGCAGGAGACCGCAAAAATCCGCAGTTCCGTTTACCGTTTGAATGAGCAATACCCGCACGATACCCGCGTCCAGTTACGCCCAATATTAGACATTAGCAGCGAACGCTGTGTTGGGCTTCGAGGCACTTCGGTGTAGGCTCGCTAGCATGCGCAATGACGACCCGACCATCGCGGCCCTCGGGGCAATTGTTCTATTCTTCGCTGGAGCAGGTGGTGCTTGTTCGGTTCTCGGTTCATTGTGGCGAGATACCGGTCCAAGTCACGCAATGCTGATGCTAGCCATCATGTGCCTGCCAAGTGCTGCGTTAATCGTCTTCCGTTTAAGGCCTGTCCTAAACGAATTATGGCATAGTCGACTTCCTAAAGATCGTCCCCTAGCTGTTGCGCTAATCGTATCATTGATCTTAGGGTTCTTCGGAACCGGCTTCCTGACAATCGCCGATCCCAACGATGATCCTCTCATTTACATTGGTGCAAGTCTGATGGGCTTGGCCTTGATCATAGCCTTTACGGCCAGTTGCGCGCGCGACTTCGCGCGCATGAAGGACGAGCGATGAAGTCAACTCGACCGACTTGATGAACGTCGGCCTCCCACCAGTTGCCGACATCCGGCCGCCGGACGACCCGTCCATCTTCGCACAATAAGACCTTCGGAAAGATGCCGTTCCGGTATGTGCCTAAGGCAGACGATACCCGTACGATACCCTCTACGCCGGACAGCAGATGCCAAGTTTATTGGCCATTGGTCCGGAAGGGCTTCCACCAAACAATTGCCAAGGTAATTGTCGCGGCCAGAAGGCTGCCTAGTCCGATCCAACCAGCAATGAAGGGCAAGTTAGGAGCGCACCTATCAAAGCAAAACTGGCCGGCTCCTGACGCCGGTGCCTCCACCCGGAACGTTTCCGAAAACCAAGCCCAGTTTCCTAGTATCAACGAATCGATATAGAGCGCGGTCATCCAAACTTGGACAGCTGCGGCAATGAAAGTGATTAGGAGGAGCACCAGAGCGATCGAGAGTCTCCTATCACGCCTCATATCATCTCCTCGATGCGATTATATTATTGCAAGCCTACGCCTACAACCGCCGAATTTCCACGGCTTCCGGGCTCTTTGGCGGCGGACGTACCGTCCGCCACGCGCGCGCATATCCGCCGTTCCGCAGGCAGGCGATACCCACAATTTGTCCGGTGATACCCGCCGACCGCTGCCGCGCCGATTGCGAACGTTCGTTTCCCGCCCTAACGTCCGTGGGTGACCCACAAGCTTAGGCAACTTCTACGAGCATCGCTTTGGCTGCTGCTACTGCCGGCGGCAGCCTTTGCGTTCATAATGTTTGTGACCGGGCTGACCTTTGGCACTAGGCTGTGGTCTGCACGTGATCCTTTACCGACGGTACTCTGGTTCGCGACGCTCGCCCTGCCAATTCTGATCATGATCGGGCTTCGAGACACAGCACAATCGATAGGGCGGCTTCTCTTCTCAACCATTGCTTGTTGGGGCTTCGCTGTCTGGTATCTTCTCGTGCTGCACTCCTGACGCAGTGAACGTCCGCTAACCACCGTTGCCGGCCACACACGCGTCGGACGTACGCTCCGCCATCGTCGTACTAAAGCCGCAGGAAACCGTGATTCCGGTAAGGCGCTTTACCGGAAG